>CAYWBF010000037.1:0-12577 GCA_964456085.1 uncultured Eubacteriales bacterium | reverse complement strand
CTTGTAGGCTCTGGAAACTGTATATTCCTTGCCTCTTGCCTCAAAGGTGAGAATTACATACATAGTTTCTTCATTAGAATTAATCATTTCCTTGGTGCGCTCGCTGTCAAAACGAGGAAGCTCACCGTAGAGGGCAAGGGTTATTGCGTCAATGATGGTGGACTTACCGCTCCCCGTTTGTCCAAAAATGCCAAACAGCCCATAATGCATAAGCTTCCTAAAATCAATAACCTGTTCCTCAATAAAGCTGTTTAGTCCCTTAATTTTCAATTCAATCGGCTTCAATGGCGGTTTCCTCTCCTTCCCCCTTCAAACATAAGCTTTTAAAAAGCTGGACAATCTCAGCAGTAGGCTCTACCCCTCGAAGCTCCTTGTAAAAGCCTTCAAACTCCTCAAATATAGTTTTTTCGGCATAAGAGCCTTGGAGTGCTTCCTCATCTGTGGTGTAAAGCATGGGCATGATTTCCACAATATCGGATTTTATGGCTCGCATTTCCTTTAGCTCAGATAGCAAAATAGGGCGGCTTGTCCTTATTTCCAAATATACATAGCAGCTTTCATTTTTTATTCGCTCAAGCTGCTCTAGGCTTTCTTCAATGCTGTTTGCTCTCAGAATAGTAATAGGCTTGTAGTTTTTTAATGTTACCTTTTCTACAATGGGAGGTTGGGAGGGCTGAATATCTGCAATATAAACTGCCTTTGCGTAGCCAGCCTCGCTTTTTGAGTATTGGAGGGGGGAGCCGGAGTAGTATATGTTCATTTCACCGCAAGAAATTTTTTGGGGACGATGGAGATGCCCTAGGGCAACATACTGTGTGCCTTTTGGCAAGGCAGAGGTAGGCACCATTAGCGCCCCTCCTAAGGAAATATCTCTTTCTGAACCGCTGCTCTCCCCACCGGTCATATAAAAATGCCCAGCCACAATAGTTATGGTGTCCTCACGGAAAAACTTTTGCCCCTGTGAAAAAAGGTGGGCAATTTTTTCTCCGTAGGAGGTTTGTGCCGACCTTTCGTCAGCCTGTATGCTCTCCTCGTCACCGATTACTTCGTTAAGCCGCCTTTCGCTGGGGTAGGGCATAAGTAGAATAACAGCTTTTTCTCCCTTTATTTCCAACTCTATAAAGCCTTCACCGCTTTTTATTACAGAAAATCCCTTATGATAACTAGTCTCTACCACAGTTTTAGGCGTGCCTGCAATAATTACTCCATGCTCCCTTGCCAGGGGAGAAACAGCCATAAGCCTTTCAGGTGAATCATGGTTTCCGGCGATTATCAGTACAGGGCGTTTGCCTTGGTTGGAAAGTCGATTAACCCCTTTATAAAATAACCTTTCCGCTTCGGCACCGGGATTGCTTGAATCATAAATATCCCCAGCAACAATAACAAAATCTATATCCCTAGCCTCAACAATCTCGCATAGCTCGTCCAAAAATTGCTGCTGCTCCGGTAGTCGTGAATATTCCTCCAAGGATTTTCCCAAATGCCAATCGGAGGTATGTAGTATCCTCATAAAATCACTTTTTCCTTTTTAATATAAATAAAGCACTGTAAAAATACAGTGCTTGAAAAGTTTTATATTCGTACTTACGGGCGAACGAACCGTTAAACTAATTTTTTGCCGCAAGCCTTATCTAATACAAATGTAACATTCTGGTGAAGCTGTAACACTGATGATGGAACCTCGGGTGTGATTTCACCAAAAATTGTTTGTGCAATAATGTCTGCCTTGGCTTCGCCGCTTGCTATAAGCAATATTTCCTTCGCCTGCATAATATTTTTAATACCCATAGTAAGCGCTCTTTTTGGCACCTCGTCGTAGGAGCTAAAAAATCGTGAGTTAGCTTCAATAGTGGAAGGTGTAAGGTCGATTAAATTTGTTCCCCTTGAAAAAGTTTTGGCTGGCTCGTTAAAAGCTATGTGACCGTTTAAGCCAATGCCTAGCACTTGAAGGTCAACGCCGCCGATGGAGTTAATAAGGTCGTCATAGCGTTTACATTCCTCAGCAGGGTCGGCTGCCTCGCCATTTGGAATGTTAAGCTTATCCATATTAACGTTAATGTGGTTAAAAAGCTTATCCTTCATAAAGTAGTCGTAGCTTTGGTTATCTGATTTTTTTATAGGGTAGTACTCATCAAGGTTAAATGTAGTCATATTTGAAAAGTCAAGCTTTCCAGCTTTATAAGCATTAATAAGCTCATCATAAAGCGGAACAGGACTGCTGCCGGTGGCTAAGCCTATATTAACAGGCCCTCTGCCAAGCACCTTGGCAAAAACCTCCATGGCACGTTTTCCCAGATCTAGCGCGTTTTCTTCAATAAACACTCGTATACTTCCGAATTTCAATTCCATTTTTTTCTCCCCTTAAATATTATTAAAAAGCTATGTTAAGTAAGTAAGCTCCATACATTAACAGCAACGCAACCCCCTGGGTTTTTGAAAACCTTTTTATAAATAGGGTAGGCAGTACCGCAACCAGCATAAAAATTATAGCAACAGGCAGGTCAAACTGTGAAACTGTGGAGGAAACGGTTAAGGCTCCTTTAGAAACAAGAGTGCCTGTAAACAAAATCAGCGTAGCGTCAATAACGTTGGCGCCCAAAATATTGCCAATGGATATACTGCCTTCTTTTTTAACAATAGCAGCTATGCTTGTTACGATTTCTGGCAAAGATGTACCCACAGCAACAACGGTCAGTCCGATTACCCTTTCGGATATATTGAAAAACTGTGCAATTGTAATGGCGTTGTCTACAATCAGCCTTGACGAGAAAATTATACCAAAGGCTCCCAGTACAAATTTTATTATATTAATAATAATATCTCTGGTGCAGGTTTTTTGGCGAACTACCTGGGTGTCCTCTTTTGAGTATTTGATATTTATAAAGGTAAAAACAAGGAATATGCCAAACAGCACAAGTCCCTCGGGGTAGGATAGGCTTCCGTTTTTTGTGAACACCCAAAGCAAAAAGGTGGACAAAATCATAAGAAAACCCTTTATACCAAACAAGGCATCGTCCACATCGCAGTGCATAGAGGTTATTAGTATTGCCATTGCAATACCAACATTACATATAAGGGAGCCTACGGCGTTGCCGATGGACAGGTCGTTACTGCCTCTCAGACATGCCATTAGTGATACGAAATACTCGGGGGAGGTTGTGGCAAAGCTTACAACGGTAGCACCTATTACCACCTTAGAAATGCCGGTAACCAGAGAAACCCAACGTGAAGCGTCAATAAAGGCATCGGCACTGTTAACAATTATTGCTATACCAAGGGCAAAAAGCAGTAAGGGAATTATAATTTCACTCAAGACTTAATCGTTCCTTTCTTGTGGACACTCAAAATATATTTGCCAGCTGACCAAACTGCTCTAAAGTAAGAGCTTCCCCTCGAATATTTGGGTCAAAGCCACAGGAGCAAATCTTTTCTGCCAGTTCCTCTTTTGAAGGATTGCCGGGAAGGCTAAAGCCGGGGGCAGAGAATAGGGCATTAACCAAGGTTTTGCGCCGTGTTGAAAAAGCGGCTCTAATAATTTCAAATAAAAATTCTTGTGAGTGGACTTCTACGCCTGGTTTATCCAGCCTATCCAGCCTAATTACACAGGAGTCAACGTTGGGCCTTGGAATAAAGCAGTTTCTAGGAACTTGGGCTACGGTTTTACAGCTTGTGAAATAAGATACAGCTAGAGTAAGGGAGCCGTAGCTTTTTGTGCTGGGCTTGGCTGTCATTCTTTGGGCAACTTCTTTTTGAAGCATAACGGTGATGCTTTTAAAGGGAATATGGCCTTCAAGCAGCGACATTATTATTGGGGTGCTTATATAGTATGGCAGGTTGCCTACAAGCTTAATCGAAGGGTTTTCCCCGAAAAAGCTGTCTAAGAACAGCGTTTTACACTTTTCTGCTTTTTCAGAAGGGGTGTCATCATAGATGGTTGGTTCTGCTTCTCGCTCCTTTAAAAAATAGCTTTTTAAGTCCAGCTTTAAAATATCTCCGTGTATCAGCCAAATATTCTCGTAGTCGGAAAATGAGTTTTTTAAAATGGGAATTAGGGAGGTGTCTATTTCTATGGTGCACACCGCCCTTGCTCTTTTAGCAAGCTGCTCTGTAAGTCCTCCCATGCCTGCGCCGATTTCTATGACAATGTCCTTCTCGCAAATTTCTGCGCCGTCAAGAATTTTGTTTATTACATGTGGGTCAACCAAAAAATTCTGTCCAAGGCTTTTTTTTATTTGAAAGTTGTTGGTGGTAATAAGCTCCTTTGTTACGGAGTGGGTTGCAATAGGCTTTTCCTTCATTAAATATAGTCCTCCACTAGGGGGCTTGGGAGAGTGTAGCTCCCCAAATATTTTGTTACTTGGTTTCTATCATAACGGCTTAAGCTTCTTCTATCTCTACCTGGAAGAAGTAGCTATCTTTGTCTGTTACTATTTCTACGCTGTAGACTTTATAAAAATTCCCAATTGTATTAGAAAGGCACTGTAAATTTTTATTAGCTTCCTCAGTTACGCCATCGGGTAAGCTTATTGAGGCAACCTTAAGGATTAATTTTTTATTTTCACGGTCAACCTCAATGCCGCTAATTTTTAAACCGGGAGCCAATGGGCTTAAAAGCTCTTCAAGCTGTGCCTCAAAGCCTTGTCCACCTTTTAGGATGAGCTTGTGCTCGCTTATTTTGTAGCCGCCGTTTTTTGCTGGGTCAGAGTAGCCGCTCTTGTCAGGCTCAAAAAGCCTAATAGGAAACTCAAGCTCTTTATTCTCGGTTAAGCTTTTAAGCTCAAAGGAGATATTTTTGCCGTTTTGATTGTATTCGGACTTAACAAGTCCTACGCCTTTGGCATAGTAATCCTTTTGGACAATGCCCGGAAGCTGGGAGGTTACCTCCAAGCAGTCCTTATATTCACCAAGAGGGGTTGTAACCGTACCATTCAAAGCGGTTATCTCAGATACGGTATTGGCTTCCTGGTTCCATTTTGTGCCTACCTTAAGAGG
Organism: uncultured Eubacteriales bacterium; assembly: GCA_964456085.1. Classification (GTDB taxonomy): domain Bacteria; phylum Bacillota; class Clostridia; order Lachnospirales; family CAYWBF01; genus CAYWBF01. Next base: position 7,585 of record CAYWBF010000037.1, on the reverse strand, counting down.
CTCTTGTAAAATTAACAGTTCTGCTCTCGGAGCGGCGTCTGTTATTTTTTCGTTATATCCAAAGGGGTCGGCAAAAACCAGCCTTAGTTCACCGTTTTCATAGGAAATCACTTCTGTAACAATAGCATTTCCGGTAGTTAATCTTCGTTGGATTTTATTACCGTCTTTATAGGCAACATAAATTTGCTGGTCACCTGCGTCTAATCCGCTGGTAGAATATTCATAATATGTTCCTTCCTTTAGTGGGAAGTAATCCGCAATAGTAGCAGTTTCCGCTATAGGAGGAGTTTTGGCACAGCCTGTAAGCAAAAAAATAAAAAGCAGTATAAAAATAGCTTTCCTCATAAGTATCTCCTTTATTTATTTAGAAAATTTTGAAAATATTTGCAACTATATTAGCACCATTCATTAGTTTTTGCAACCTTTAAACTTTAGAGGAGATTTAAGACATTGGAGGAGAAAACCTTTTGTTAAACGGCAAAAAAGGTTTTCTCCTCCAATGCCCCCTCTTTCCAAAAAAGCCGGGTAATAAGGACAGGGAGATTAAAATAAAAAAGGAAGCTAATGACGACGGCGTATATGGCCGTCGTTTTTAGCTGCCTTCTCTTATGAAATATCTCTGTATCCGCTTTTAAAGCCCGAAAGAATATTATGAAGAATAGCACGATATTCACGGATTTTTCCGTTTGCCTTTTTTATTCTTGCGTATTCTAGGTTTGCTCTTTGGTCTCCTTCGTCCAGTCTAAGCGCCATTAAAATTGCTTGCTCGGCTTTTTCCAAATCGTAATCTAAGCGGCGGTATTTGGCCAGCCTTGTCCACAGCTCTACAGCCTTGGAGTTTTCTACTAGGGTCAAGGCTCGCTCGATTGACTTGATTGCCGCCGGAATATTTCCCGTGCTGAAATAAATATCTGCCTGTTTTAATAGAAATTGACGGTTCTTTACCCTTACACGCTCCAGATTAGTAAGAGCCTGGTCGTACTGCCTAAGCTTAATATAGGCTTCGGACAGCCTATAAATATAGTGGGTATCCTCTTGCTGCTCAAGTGCTTTTATAAAATAATCTCTGGCGTAGGTATAGTTTCCTGCCTCGTAATTAAGCTCACCATATAGGAAAATTACTATAGCCGCATCCTCTGTTGTCTTTGCAAGCTGCTCCAGATTTCTTAAGGCTTCCTCAAAATCATGGTTGTAAATCAACGCCTCCGTAAGATTAAGCATAAGCTGGCCTGAAAACCTTTTTTCGGGAGAAACCTCACCCAGCTCCTCATCTTGACTTTGGAGGGCAATTGCTTTTTTCAGCAGCTCAATGGCTTGCTTGTGCTTTTCCAACCTCATTAGGGCCACAGCCATGTTGTTGTAAATCTCGGCGTTTTGGAATTTTATAAGAGCACGTTCGTAAAGAAGGTATGCCTTTTCTGGCTCGTTGGCGTTAAGCAGGTTATCGGCTCTAAGCTTAAGCCGCTCCCACTCCATATGCTTTTCCCATTGGTCAAGCTTACTCTTAAGCCGCAAAATTTGCCCCTCGTCAAAATAATCAATCAATGTAAGAAAACCAATAAACCGCTCGCTAAAGCCATCTTTAAATTTTAGCTGGCTTACCGCCGAGGCAATATAGGTAAGAGAAAGCTCGCTGTTAATCCACTCAATAAATTCCTCGGAAAGAAAATCGTCTACACTTTCCTGCCAATGGTAGTAGCAGTGGTACAACGCTTCCTCCAAGGAGTACACGTTAACCCCTGTCATTTTGAATCTATAGGGGTTTACCCTTCGGTTTTCCTGGTCTGTTGCTAGAAGAAGCCGGGTTGGCAAGGCTTTCAACTCCTTACAGCCTTATTAGCTGTGTAATGCTCATAGCGATATTGTCCAAAATATCAAAGAATCTGTCATTGAGGTCATAATATTTGCCAAAAGGCTTGGTTATTGGGTCGTAGGCTACTAGGCTGTCTTTGTCCTTCCGTGCTACCACAAAGGTGGTGATGTCCCTGTCCTTTAGCATATTGCATATTTCCTCAACGTTGTTGCCGATTTTTGTAGGTACATGAGGTGGTGCGTCGGTAATTAGTATGAAGATTGTCTTTGAGCCTTCCGGCAGGCGTGAGGAATTTACCAGCTCAAATCCAGTTTCCAAGGCGTCCAGTGAAGATTCGGGTATGTCGCCGCCGTAGGTTCTCGGGATATTTTTTACCTGCTTCTGGAATTTTGTTACATCGTCGGTAAAATTGTAAACGCTGGGCTTCTCCTTCTCGTAAAGGTCGCCGAAGCCGATTAGTCCAAGCTTAAAGCTTGCACCGCTGGCGCTTAAAATCTCCGAGAATTCTATGGCACGTTCTTTAACTCCGTTAATGTAGGAATCCATACTGCCAGTGGTATCTATTAAAAATACTACGTTTACATTGTCGGTTACATTTTTGCGTTCCTCACGCACAGGAGGTGCGGACACCTTTGTTCTGTCAAACTCCGCCCGAGTTTCCCTACCAGTGGTTAAATCCTTTACAAAAACCTCAAAAAGATTGTTTTCGTCAATAGCGTAGGTAATTTCCAGCTGGGTTGCCCCTTTTAAGCCGGAGAAGGACACGCTGCCAATGTATTTCTTGTCAGACTCGTTGCCTTGCTCCCATTGGTAGACATCTACGTTAACCACGGAGGAGCCGCCGGCGGTAGCAAATTTGTTGTCAGAAATCTTGGAAGGTATTGGGCTGCCCATTGGAATAATTGGTATAAGTGCCTTTTCCATGGTGGATACGTTTGTTACCGCCTCTGTCCCGAAGATTTGCCTTGTTATTTGGGAAACCTTTACGTTGGAGTTAGGCAGGTGGATTAGGTAGTTGTAAATGGCTGCCCCCATAGCAACGCTCTTTGCCGGGTCGGTAGCACGGTATGGCTCCTTGACAAGTCCGGCAACCATGCGCCGCACCATTGGAATCAAGGTGGAGCCACCTACTAAAATTACCTTGGAAATATCGTCCGGGTCTTTTTTGGCCCGCATAAGGGCATCAATGGTAATCTCCCTGCTTCTGTCAATGTACTTGCGAATCATCGCCTCAAAATCTTCCTTTGTGATTTCAAGGTTAAGATTTTTTGGGACTCCCTCGTAAATTAGTAAGGGGTGGATACGAACAGCTGCCTTGTTTGCTCCGGAAAGCTTTTTCTTTGTGGCTTCTGCTTCTTGCTTTAGCTTTTGGAGCACTCTTTTGCGCTCGGTGTTTTCCAAGGCATCTATGTCAAGACCGTTTTCAGCCTTAAATCTCTCTTTCATAAAACGAACAAGCTCTGAGTCAAAGTCATCGCCGCCCAGGTTCATATCACCCACGTCTGCAAGCTCCTGAAAAAGCTCCTGCCCGTTTGCGTCTTTTGAAACCTTAAGAACACAGGCATCAAAGGTGCCGCCCCCCAAGTCGTACACCAAAAGTGTTTGGGCATAGCCTTGGTGATAGCCATACTCTATAGCCGCAGCCAGCGGCTCCGACAGCAAATAAACGCTCCTAAATCCAGCCAGCAGTCCGGCCGCACGTGTAGCAAAAATTTGGCGGTCGTTAAAATAAGCAGGGTGGGTTATAACAACCTCGTCAAAGGTTTCCTTGGATTGAGCCTCGGCTGCCGCCTTTAGCTTCGTTAAAATGTCGGCGCTTATTTCCTCGGGAGTTTTTTCAAGGCTGCCAATGTTGATTTTGTCCGTACCCCCCATAAGCCGCTTTACGGACAGCACTGTGGTTTCCGGGTAAATTATGGCACCGGCCTTTGCTTCAAAACCCACAATAGTCTCGCCCTCGTTGTAGCAAACGGCAGAGGGCAGTATTTCATCGGAGCCGTCTATTTTAATAACCTCAACGGTATCGGTTTTGTCGCTGTATATTACCCCCACCGAGTTTGTGGTGCCTAAGTCTATTCCCAAATAGCTCATACGTTACCTCCATTTAAAACTGAGCGCTTAAATCTGCTAGGCTCGAAATTGCACACAAAGCCGCTTTTTTCGTATTCGTTCTGGAAGCCCAAGTCCTCCACCCTTCCTGTGAGCAGACCGCCCTCCTCTTTAACAATGAGGGTGATTTCCAGCTTGGTTTTGCCGCTGGGGCGCTCCGGAAGGCCATTTATTTCTACTTCACCTATAAGCTTGCAGTCGCTAAGCTTATCTTCCTTGTGAATACGCTCGAGAATGGTTAGGGAGAAGGTGGTCATATCCTCGGGACTGTTGCCGGAAAGTGTGAAAATTTGGCTTTTTTTCGCCAATGGGTAGGGTGTGCCACGTCTAATCATTGTATAAAAGGACTTCTTTTCACCGTTCGTCACTAAAAATCCTATGTCATGGGGTACACAAACCTCAAACTCTACAGTGTCTAGGTCAAACTCACCGCCGGATAGAAGTCCCATTTTCATAGCCGCATAGTAGGTAGCGCCAAGAGAAATGTCCAAGGCAGGGCGCTCCGACTGGTAAATTTTGCTTTCATCATTAAAAATACCAAGGAGCATTTCTTTTACCCAAGGCATCTGTGATGAGCCACCCTCTAGTAAAACCCTTGTTACGCTATCGGGGGAAAGCGGCCCAGTATATGCTTCACGGAGCGCTTTAACCACTAACGCTCTTGTTTTATCTATAAAAGGCTCAATAAGCCCCTCGAAGCTGTCTCTGGAAACCTGCTCCACAAAAGGAGGAATACAGAAGGTAAAAGGGATTCGGAAGTTTTTTACACCGGAAAGCCGCTCCTTAGCTTCTCTTGCTCGGACGGTAAGCTCTACCTGATTTTCCACAGCCAAAGCTTCCTTTGGCTGCTTTGTTTTGTTAAAAACAAGTGTAGCCAGCTTTTCCTCAAGTATCTCGTCAACGTTGTCGCCGCCGTGGTACGCCTCGCCGCCCTCAGAAATAACCTGTAGCTTTGTATGAGCCGGATTTTTTTCCACAACCTTAAACAGAGTAATATCCAAGGTGCCGCCGCCAAAGTCAAACACCATTATTATTTCGCCCTCTAAAAGCTGGTGCCGAAAATTATAAGCCAAGGCTGCGGCCTTAGGCTCCTCAATAAGACAAATCAGCTTATGTGAAAGCCCGGCGGCATCACAAGCCGCCATAGTTGCTTTCTTCGCAGAGTCGTCAAAGTCGTAGGGCACAGACACCACAAGTCCGCCAATCTCTGCCTTTGGGTTAAGACTTTGGCAATGGCTTACCAGCTCATGCAAAATTTTTGCGGAAATCTCCTCGGGGGTATATTCCTTGTCAAAAATCTGAACCTTTTCCCCTTGACCCATTTTGCGCTTAACGGAGCGGATAGTGGATTCCGGGTACAGCTTCATGGATCGGTAAGCTTCCTCTCCGATAACCCATTCACCCTCCTCTTTTCTGTATTGCACCACGGAGGGCAGGGGGATTTTGCCAAAGCCGTTGGAAATATCTATGCATACAGGGGCTTTGGAGTTATTGTCCCAGTAGCTTATTATGGAGTTTGTGGTGCCTAGGTCTATGCCTAAAATATAGCAGTCCTCTGGTAGACTGCCGCCGGAATTAATTATTTGGGTTTTACATTCTTGCCAGTTCATAAATTTCTCCTCAAATCTGCAAGACAAATATTTTTTTATACCCCGTTGGGGGGAAAAGTTCCCCAAAGCCACAATCCCTTACCTCTATGTAGGCTTGGCTGTTGGTTTTAAAAGCGATTTTTATGGAAATTTTGGAGGTGCCCTTTTGTCTGATGGGGAAGTCCTCCAGGAGCAGGCTGTTTAGAAGCTGTACATTCCCCAAGGAATCTCTTGTGTATATTTCAATAGCCACGGTTTTGTCGGTGCTTTCGTTTAAAATCAAATATTTTGGCTTGTGTCGCTGCCACCAAAAGGAGTTTTGCTCCACAATGGGCACAAATCGCTCCCGTCCGTTTGACAGCACAAATATGCCCATGTCCTCCTTAAGCTGGTTTTCGTCCTCAATGTTCAGCTTAAGGGGATTTTTTAGGTTAAGGCGCTGTGCCGCTAAAATTGCCGCCCCTTCGGAAATAAGAGCCTTTGGTGATTTTTCCAGCAAAACCTTCTCCTGTGGGAACATTTCCAGCAAAAGCTCCCTAGCCCAAAGCATTTCAAAGCCGCCCCCCGTACAAATCACCTTGTCAATATGGCTTGGGTTAAGGCTGAGGCTTTGGTCGTCCACTCTTTTTTCCAGCACAGTCTGGATAAATAGCTTAATACCTTCCTTAAAGGGATGTATTAATTGGTTTATATCCTCTTTGGTTACGGTTTTCTGAAATGGGGGGTAGGAAAAGTTGTAGTAAAGCTTAACGGGTTTTTGCTGCAACCCCTTCTGAAACAATAGGTCTTTGTGCTGATAGGTAAAAACGGCAAGCTGTTCCATTGCCCCTTGGCTTAAGCTTTCGGAGGATGCATGAGACTGCTCACAGTAAAGCCCTGTTAAAAAGGCGTTTACCGTATCCTCTATAGAAGCTGTACCCAGCCCCTGCTCAAAAAGTGAGGAAATGCATCTTATGTTTACCTTTCCCTCCTCCTCGGTGCTTTTGTTGGAAAGGTAAACACTACCCCTCAGCTCCCTGCTGCCAAAATCCAAAAGGAGAAGCCTTTCCCCGGCTTCACTTGGAGGTGTATCCTTGTATAGAGCAGTAAAAACACACGCTCTATCTTCAGCCAGCTCAATAACTTCCTTGTCAAAGCCGGAGGCTTTAAAGGCAAGGCTAATTTCCTCCTTTGCTTCTTCGCTGAAATAGGAGGGCACTGCCACAACAATCCCGGCTACCTCGGAGTTTGGGTTAATGCTTTTTACCTGTCCCAGCAGCTCCTTTATAAAAAGCCCCAGAATGGCAGTTACGCTTATGGTTCGGTGATTAATGTCCAGATATTCTCTTTTTCCCAGTCTGCTTATTAATGAAGAAACGGTAATTTCTTCCCCTGTTTTGTTGAGCAAGGCGTATTCGCCAAAAACCCATTCGTTGGACTCTTGGACGTACTGCACTACAGTTGGGACGGAAGGCTTGCCGTAGCCGCCGGATATGTCTATAAGCTCCGCCGTACCTCTTGCCGAATCAAAAAAAGCCAGCGCCGATGAGCAATCCCCAAGGTCTATACCCAAAATAAATTGAGCCTCGGTTGGTTTTTCAGTTTTAAATAGCCGTTCAAATTTCTTCCAGCTCATTTGACACCTCGTTTTATAGCAATTTTCAAAACATTAGTCAGCTAACCTTGCAAAAAACACCTTGAAGCATGGCGATTTTTTGCTCGTTACCGGACTATGTTTGTTAAATTGCCGTAGTGGGGCGGCTTATTTCGCAGCAACAACGTTTGCCCGTAAAATTACAGAATTATTATAAATAAACCCTTTGTTAATTACCTTAATAATTTGCCCCTTGGAAAAACCCTCTCTCGATTCCGCAACAAGCACCTCGTGACGCTTAGGGTCAAATTTTTCCAGAGGGGGTGGGTCAATAATAGAAATATTATTTTTTTTCAATGCCGTCAGCGTTTTTTCCCAAACAGACTCCACCGCCTCTACATAGGCCATATTTTCTGCGCCTTCCTTAAGCCGTGAGAGAGAATGCTCAATAATTTCCTCAAAGGTTACTACTTCAAACAACACCTGTTCCTTTAAAAAGGT
>CAYWBF010000036.1:0-12595 GCA_964456085.1 uncultured Eubacteriales bacterium | reverse complement strand
ATTGAAGCCATGACACCTGGAAAGTATGCTTACTATCCGTTTTCAAATTTTGATGATTGGTACAATAAGGTTAGATCTAGCATAGATTATGCATATCCTGCTATTTTAGATATCGACACTATTTCTGTAAGTGCTTTCCCTTATAGATCAGACGGGCATTATGTAAACGTAAGCGGATATGACGTTTATGAAAGTGGCTCTACTCAAATTAATAACATAAGAATTACAGATCCTTACGGACCTGGACTTGGAAATAGATGGTATACTGCGGCTCAAGTCTATAGCGCAAATAACAACCACTGGAGACGCGCTGTAATATGGTAATTATAAAAAATACTACCTTATTAATAGTTATCTTTACAATATTTGTTGGGTGTAGTGCAAAACGCACTACACCTTTTAATAATTCAAAGGTTAGTCAAATTGATAAATCCCTGATTAATGTAAATTATACAGATATTGGAGATGTTTTTAGTATTAGCCGTTTTGTAATTGATGATGAGTATACCATATCAGATAAAAACAATAAAGATATGGCTACTTATACAAAAGAAGATATAGAACAAATATTATACACATCCACTCTAATTGGTTACGATTCAAGCAATTTATATGTGCTACATAATGAAGAAGAATATTTGCTAGTTTCAAGAATTAATTTTGTTTCAAAGCATATAGAAAAAAATATATATAAATGTGAATCGAAAATTATATTCAGTAGCTGCATAATAAATGGATTCCTGTATCTAGGTGAGGCTGAGTTAGTAAATAATAGTTTAGTCAGTACACTAAAGCGAATTAGCTTGCAAGATAATGAAGATAAGCTATATGAAGAAATAATATTTAAAAATGGCTTCCCTAAATTCCCTGTAGTGAGCTATTCAGATGATTATGTTGTTATCAATTATTCGACTAGTGACAAGTATATTCTGGGATATATTCATCATAATGACGATAAGATAATAGAAATATTTAGTTCTGATTTCAAAGTTAGCAATGGCAACTTATATACCGGCGAAATTCCTCTTTATGGGAATGGGGATAAGGACGGTATATATTTCCAGGTAATTTCATTAGAAAATGAAACTATTGATTTTGAAGGGAATCAAACCTTATATTACTACTCTTTTGCAGAAGATAGGTACATGCCTAAATTAGTTCTTTCTGATAAAACCACTTACATTAACGGGAATATGGAAATTGCTATACTTAATGATTATGCAGTAGATAGTCCACGAACCATAACTGGTAAGATAATTTCATTTGTAGATAATACTGTGACTGCTATACCCAAAACTAGGCCATCTAACAGTGTTGAAATTTCAGCTATAAACGGCAATTATATAATGGTAAGTTCAAGCGAAAACATTTATATATTTGACCGAAAAAAACAAACATTTGCAAGTATGGACATTAGCAGTATCAATAAAACAGAAATAAAAATCTTTGGAGATACGTTCGGTTATATCGATAAGGCAGAAGGAAAAGCTGTGTTTTATTTAATTCGATATAGTAAAGATTAAAAGGCGTAACCAAAAGAAATAATAAAACAATTGGGTGTAGAAAAGCCTTTAAAGGCTTATCACCATAGTTTGTATATAAAAAATAATACTAAAAGACCTCCAATCATTTTTATATGATAAGAGGTCTTTTTTATAAGTAGCTGTTGGACGTGGCTCTGTGCAGTTTCCTGCTTCTAATTTGCATGAAATTTCTATGCCAGTATCTTAATTTCTCCGTCAACCATAACGAATTTTATATTAAAATCGTCATCAATAGCAATCATATCAGCTTTTTTGCCTACTGCTATGCTTCCTACTTCCTTATCCTTGCCAAGAGCCTTGGCTGGGGTAAGGGTTGCCATTGTTATTGCGTCATGTAGGGGAATGCCTACTTCATTTACTACATTTTTTATTGCGTTGATTAAGGTAACTGTACTTCCAGCTAGGTTTCCTGTTTTTGTTCTGGCAATGCTGTCCTTAACGGATATAGTGTCCTCACCTAAGGTATATTCGCCGTCAGCAAGACCTCCGGCACGCATACAATCTGTGATTAATATTGCTTTTTCTGGAGTTTTGCATTTAAAAAGGATTTTTAGCGCTGCCTTATGAACGTGTACTAAGTCACAAATAACCTCACAATATACGTCGTCGTTGGAAAGCATAGCTCCTATACACCCTGGCTCGGAGTGGGTGAAGGGTGACATTGCATTGTAGGTGTGTATGCCAATGGAGCCACCTGCTTCTATGGCTTGGGTAAGAAGTTGATAGTTTCCGGCTGTGTGACCAAGTCGCACATAGATGCCTTTTTCTCTTAAGAATCTTATTGCTTCAAAGGCGTTTTCAATTTCGGGGGCTATAGCAAAGGAAATGATATTGCCCTTGCCAATGGAAATAAGCTCGCTAAATTCGTCTAAATTTATTTTTCTTAGAAGGTAGGAGGGGTGCGCCCCTCTTTTTTCATGGGAAATATATGGGCCTTCGATAAACATACCTAAAATTTTTGCGCCGCTTACGCCCTTTTCAACAGCAGAGGCGATGTTTTTTACAGCGGATTTTATATTATCCATTTCGGCAGTCATAGGTGTTGGGCAGAAGGAGGTTACTCCCTCCTTAAGCTTATATTGGGATAGCTTGTCTATAGCTTCGTAGGAAGCGTCCATTGAATCTACCCCGTTGCCCCCATGTATATGAATATCTAAAAATCCAGGGCAAAGCTTAAGGCTGCCCAGCTCTATAGCCTCTCCACCAGCAGAAGCTTCCCCAATAGCTGTAACTATACCATTTTCAACGGTAACCTCTCCATTGTTTAAAATTCTATCCTCTAAAAAAATTTCTTTTGCTCGTATCTTCATTGTCATTAGTGCTCCTTTCCTTTGTCATTAAGTTTTTCTATTTCAAATAAAATATACCATGTTAAGGCCATTTGCTCAATAAAGATTAATAATAAATTTTCTTTATATCCAAAAATATCTATGCTAAAGTAAATTATTAAAAATTAAGGAGGGTCAACCACATGGGAAAAACAGAGCTTACAAATATGGTAATGATACAGGACAAAGCATCAAAAAAGGTTTTGGTGCAGGATAGGGTGAAAAAGTGGAAGGGTATAAGCTTTCCCGGGGGGCATGTGGAGGAAGGGGAAAGCATTGTAGATAGCGCTATCCGAGAAATAAAGGAGGAAACGGGACTTACTATCTACAATCTAAAAAGCTGCGGTATAATTCATTGGTATAATGTGGCTACAGGAGATAGGTATTTGGAATTTTTATTTAAAACAACAGACTTTGATGGAGAATTAGTAGGCGAAACAGAGGAGGGGAGAATTTTATGGACAGACATTAGCCAAATTGAAAAAATGAATCTGTCACAAAATTTTGCTGATTATTTGCCTATGTTTTTATCGGGCGGATATAGTGAAGCGTTTTATACCCATGGCGGGGATTATCAATCCCTTGTTGCTTATAAATAGTTAATGTACAGCTTTGAATAATAAGCATAATAATTGTATACAGTATGTCTATATCTATAATTGAGGTGTTTATAATGTTTGATATAGTTATTATTGGGGCAGGAACGGCTGGGCTGTCAGCTGCTGTATATGGTGTTAGAGCTGGGAAAAGTGTTCTTGTGCTAGAGAGCAAGGTTTACGGGGGGCAAATTATTAATACTCCTGAAATTGAAAATTATCCGGGTATAAAGAAAACCTCCGGGTACGAGTACGCAACAAACCTTTATGAGCAAGCGGTGGAGCTGGGCGCAGAGATAAAATATGCCAAGGTAAACAGCATTAAAGAGGAAGGGAGTATAAAGCTGGTAGAAACCCAGGAGGGAGATATACCTTGCCGAGCAGTAATTATTGCCACAGGTGCAAAAAATCGTCCACTAGGCTTGGAAAAGGAAGAAGAACTGGTAGGCTCTGGTATTTCCTATTGTGCCACCTGCGACGGCTTTTTTTATAAGGGTAAAACGGTTGGTGTAGTGGGGGGCGGCAATACAGCTTTAGAGGACGCCACTTTTTTAAGCGAATACTGCCAAAGGGTTTATCTTATTCATCGGCGTGATACCTTTAAGGGGGAACAAAAATTATTGGAAGGCCTTAAGGATAAAACAAATGTAAGCTTTGTTACTGATACTATAGTAGAAGGACTACATGGAGAACGGAGCCTTACGGGTATAAGGATAAAAAATCTGAAATCCAATGAGGAGAAGGATATTATTTTGGAGGGGTTATTTATTGCCATAGGGCAGATGCCGGAGAACGAACCCTTTTCACCTCCTGTGACTTTGGACAAATATGGGTACATTGTAGCCGGAGAGGACTGCAAAACTAATATTCCCGGCATATTCACCGCTGGAGACTGCCGCACAAAGGCAATCCGTCAGCTAACAACTGCCGCCGCAGACGGAACAGTCGCGGCACTTGCTGCATGTGAATTTGTAGGTAATTACTAATAATTAATGTATTGGACAAGCCACTCGCTTATCGAGTGGTTATTTTTTTGTATATTTTCAAATACCTTAAATATCTGTATTAAAAGATTAGGATACGTTTATTGAAATAATCAAATTTATATGGTAAAATCAGTAAAATTAATATAATATTTCTTTTTATCGTGAAAGTTCTTAGCAATTTTTTCACATTCTGTGGTGCTCACGTTAATATTAAAATGTAGGAGGAATTTAAAATGCCGGAAGGGAAGCATACAGTTCTTGCCATTGATGATTATGCAATAAACTTGATTCTAATTAAGCAAGCTTTGGCTGACAGCTGTAATATTTATACTGCGAAGTCGGGAAAAATTGGGCTAGAGATAATGAAGCTGGTTAAAATAGATTTGTTTTTGCTAGACATTGAAATGCCGGAGATGAGTGGCTTTGATTTTTTAAGGAGAGCCAAGGAGCTGCCCGAGCATTCTAATAACCCGGTTATTATTATTTCCTCCGAATCAAAGGATACAACAGTTACAGAAGCTATCTCTCTCGGTATAGTAGACTATATAACAAAACCCTTCGATCCTAACATTTTAAAGGAAAAGGTACTAAGGGCGCTAAGGAATATTACATAAAAGCTTGTTGGGGGTGATAAGCTTTGGATATTAAGGCATTTATAGAGAAAAATAAACTATCGGTTGTTTTTAAGGCTGTTATATTGGGCAGCTTTCTAATTTTGATTTTCATTGCCTTTCCTTATCAGATTAATATTACTGTGCCAAAAATAATAAACGTGACTGGAGAGAAAGGCTTCATTGACCTTTCAAACCAAGATGTCCTATCAGATTTTTCCGACATTGTATCACTTAAAGGGCAATGGGAGATTTACCCCAATAAGCTGCTGGAAAGCAGCGATTTTTTTAATAGCAGCATTGGGGAGACAAAAAGCTATGCTACCTATCCTCACTATTGGAAGGATAGCGACGACTTTGTAAATTCCTCCGGCTACGCTACCTACAGAATGGTTGTAAAAATGCCCCAAGGTGTTGATGGGGTTGGTATATATTCCCGTTTCCAATTTAGCGCCTATAGGATTTTTTTAAACGGATATGAGGTGCTAGAGACAGGAAAGGTATCACAAAATCCAAAGGAGCATTATTTTTCCTACATGCCCGGGGTTGGGTACTTGAAACCCTTAAACGGAGACCTTTTGGAAATAATTATACAAGTTCAAAACTATAATCATTATGAGGGCGGCTTAAACAACCCTGTGCTTTTGGGCGGTACAAAAGAAGTCAAAACCCTAAGAAGCGTCCTGCTGTTTTTGTCTGCCATTTCTTCCGGCTTCCTATTTTTGCTGTTTGCGTATTTCTTAATGGTTTATTTCCAGAATAAACGGAAGAAGGAATACTTGGACTTGTCCATAGTATCTCTCATGAGTATGTTTAACGCACTAACATCTTATGGCGAGTCGCTTACATACAATGCTGTGCCTGTGCTAAACTCTCATTTGTTATTTAAGCTAGAGTATATTTCCCTTATTATTGCTGCCTATTTTTCAAATCTCTACATTATAGAAAGATATATTGAAAGAAAGCATGCGGAACGAGCAGCGGCGTTTTCTGCTCTTATGATTTTTATTATTGCTGTATCTCCGGATATGCTTATAAGCAAATATAAGTTCTTTGTTCATTTTGTGCCTATTTCATATTTCCTTTTGGCACTGTACGTCACCGTCAAAATGGTTGTGGTAAATAAAATCGAAGATGCTAGGCAAGAGCTGCTGGCGCTTGTTGTGCTAATTGGAGGTATAACCTTAAACAAGCTGGGGCTTGTGCTATGGGAGAGCTTTGACCTGTTTTCCATAAGCGTATGTATTTATTGCTTCATAAAAATAAAGATTTATCTGGATTTCTACTCAAAAGTAGAAAAGGACTTAAAAAAGCTGACGGAGAATCTGGAGCAAAAGATTGCTGAGCGCACGGCGGAGCTTACCGTAACTAAAGAAAAGGCAGAAGCGGCTACAATAGCAAAAAGCGAATTTCTCGCCCAAATGAGCCACGAAATAAGGACACCCATGAACGCTATCATAGGCATGAGCGACTTAATGCGTACAGACAATTTAGACGAAATTCAGAAGCGGTATTTTTACGACATAAAAAGAATGTCACGCTCTCTGCTGCATATAATCAACGATATTTTGGATTTTTCTAAAATAGAATCGGGTAAGTTTGAGATTTGCCCGGTGCATTATAATTTTTATACTCTGATAGACAACATTGCCTCTATGCTTAGCTTCTCGGCCAAATCCAAGGACTTGGATTTTAACCTAAGCATTGACCCAAACATACCTCAAGTGCTTTATGGCGACGAAATAAGAATACGGCAGATTATTACAAACCTTACAAACAACGCCATAAAATATACCAAGGAAGGGTTTGTATGCCTAACGGTGAAAATTGTTAAAGGCAAGTATGGAATGGAGATGCTTAGTATCGAGGTTAAGGACAGCGGCATCGGTATAAAGGAAAGCGATTTGCCTAAGCTATTCGATTCCTTTGAGCAGCTTGACTTAAGAAAAAACCGTTCAATTGTGGGCACAGGCTTAGGTCTTGCCATTTCTAAGCGGCTTGCAGATATGATGAATGGGCGTATTACTGTGTCCAGTGAGTATGGTGTAGGCTCTGCCTTTACGTTTTATATACCTTTGATTTTGGGTGATGAGAAGCTGGTTGAAATAGCACAGATTTCACAGACTGTTTACGGTTTGGACGTAAGAGCCCTGGTGGTGGACGACAATAGCGTAAACATAGTGGTAGCTATGGGGGTACTGGATATACATAATATTGTGCCTCATGCTGCAAACAGTGGCTTTGAAGCTATTGAATTGGTGAAGAAAAACAACTACGACATAATTTTTATGGACCACATGATGCCGGAAATGGATGGAGTAGAGACTACAAAGCGTATCAGAGAGCTTTCTCCGGCGGCAAAAAAAATCCCCATTATTGCACTTACAGCAAACGCTGTCAGCGGAACAAGAGAGTTTTTAATGTCCCAGGGGCTTGACGATTTTGTAACAAAGCCTATTGAGCGAGACTCGCTAAATATTGTTTTGGCAAAATGGCTGCCTTCGGAAAAGATAACCTATGATAAGCCCGACAGCAAAAAAACAGTTGAGGACGTAAGGTCAGAGTATGAGGATTCACTTATGGAAGGACTGTCCTGTATTTATGGGCTAAATCTCCAGCAAGGGCTTTCCTATGTAAACGACAGAATGGAAATCTATATAAAGGTGCTCCAGCAGTTTATATTTGAAAGCAATAAATCCGTGGCGAAGCTTAGGGAGTATCAAAGAAACTGGGACATACAAAATTATGCAATAGAAGCTCACGGTATAAAGGGCGCTCTTAAAAATATCGGAGCAGAGGAGCTAGCGGGGATTGCCTTCGTGCTTGAAATGGCTGGTAAAAACCGAGAAGTGGATATTATTTCCGAAAGAACGGCGGAACTATGCGAAAACATAGAAAGCTTTACCAGAAGCATTGGCTCTGTATTGGAGAGCACCCATAAGGGTGAAGAATCGTCGGCAAAAAAAGAAGCTGTCACAAAGGAACAGCTTGATGAAATATTTGGCAGCTTGTACAATGCCTGTATTTTAGGAGATGGAGTAACAGCAGACGGCATTGCCGAGCGGCTTAAGTGTATTACCTTTAATCCGCAGACGGATATGCTTATTGAGGAGATTTTAGAGCTTATTGCTTCTATGGATTTTGATATTGTGTGTGAAAAAATAAACCTTTAGTGGTTCTTGCTCCAAACAAAGGCCGGTAGCCTAATGCAACCGGCTTTTTTAAAGCAAATAATTTTCCTCGGGCATATTATTTCTTAAGGACACATATAGCTGCCCATTATTCATAACTCCGGCAAATACAACGTCGTAGACGCTATCAATATTCTTTTTCTTAAGCTCTCCCATTAACCAGTTGGTATCCTTGTTAATTCCGACCAGATGCTTGGTAATAATTCGACCGTCGATTATTAGCTCAGCCATTAGACCTGTGTATCTGCCGGGTAGGTTTAAATCCTTTAGCGTAGCGCAGTTGTTTTCAGATTTTTTTAATACACTAAGTGTTCCGTTTGGTTCAAGTATGGCAAATTCTACTTGGCTGATGTCAAAAATATCCTTGTCCCTAAGCTGCATAAACAAATCGCCCATATTGTATTTCTCTTTTTTCATATTCTCACGAAGTATTTCACCTCGCTGTATAATAATCCTGGGCTTACCATCAATAAAAGTACGAAAAACAATACTTTTTAAAGCAACGTATCCGATAATTATAGGCAGGCCACACCATACGGCTATGGCAATAATTCCGTCAATTTCTGGTATTGTTCTGTCCACTGATACGGTAGCGGTAATAGAGCCTATGGTTATGCCCACTATATAATCAAAAAAAGTAATTTGAGAAAGCTGCTTCCTGCCCGTTAGCCTTGTAAACAGCAGCAGCACTCCAAAGGATACGGCAGAACGTATTAGTATTTCTAAATATTCCATTTTTTCACCTACAAGCTTCCATAATATTATTATGTTTTGGTTAATATAGCTTTTTATACTTGCCAATTTATTACTAATAAGCTATTATAATTAAATTGCAAAGCTTTACGGTAAGCGTATTATACCGTTCACATGGAATTGTTATAAGGAGGGAATTTTCGTTGATTGAAGTTAAAGGCTTAACAAAAAGATACGGTTCTCATGCCGCAGTAAAGGATATTTCTTTTTCTGTGGGAGACGGAGAAATTTTGGGCTTTTTAGGGCCTAACGGAGCCGGAAAAACTACCACTATGAATATAATAACCGGCTATATTGCTCCTACAGAGGGCGAGGTTTTTATAAACGGCGCCAACGTTGTTGAGGAGCCGAAAAAGGCAAAGAAGAACATCGGTTATCTGCCAGATACGCCCCCTGTGTATGACAACATGACCGTTCTGGAGTATTTGGGATTTGTTTCCGAAATAAAGGAAGTGAAATCCGACCAACGTAAAAAAATGATTAGCAAAATTATGGACTCAGTAAAAATAACGGATATGTCCAACAGGCTAATAAAGAATTTATCAAAGGGCTATCGCCAAAGGGTAGGGCTTGCCCAAGCAATGATGGGCTATCCCTCCGTTATTATTCTGGACGAGCCTACAGTGGGTCTTGACCCGAAGCAGATTATTGAAATGCGTGATGTAATAAAGTCATTAGGCGGCAAGCATACAATTATTTTAAGCTCCCACATAATGCAGGAGGTTAGCGCCGTCTGCGACAGGATTATGATTATCAACAAGGGCGAAATAGTTGCCAGCGACTCAAAAGACGCTCTTTCAAAGCAAATGGGAGAAAGCCATAGGGTTTTTGTAAGAATCAAGGGCGAAAAAAGCAAGGCGGAGGCGGCTCTTACGGGTATTTCTACTATAGAAGCAATCAGCTATGAAGGGATAAAGGAGAACGATACCACTGACTTTATGCTTACCTCTAAGGAAAATGAGGATATTAGAGAGGCTGTGTTTAACGCCATGGCGGCTCTTAGTATGCCTATCCTAGTGATGAAGCCAATGGATTTAACGCTGGAGGAAATCTACCTGCAAATTACAAGCAATAACGAAGGAGTGATAAGCTAATGCTTCCAATTATAAAAAAAGAGCTGAGGACTTATTTTACCTCTATGACAGGCTACGCCTTTCTGGGCTTTTTGGTTTTGCTTAACGCCATTTATTTTGTGCTTGTGAATATTTATAATTTCAGTTATGGGCCAAACACAAACTACCAGATGGTATTGTCCGTTTTGGTTGTTTTTTTTCTGTTCTTGATACCGGCGTTGACCATGAGATTGTTTTCTGAGGAAGCGAAGCAAAAGACAGACCAGCTATTGTTTACATCACCCGTTTCGGTGTTTGAGATTGTTGTTGGGAAATATTTGGCTGCCCTTATGCTTTTTCTTATGGGGATTTGTATTACTATGCTGTTTCCTGTAATACTCTCAGTCTATGGAGAGCTGCCTACCTCTCAGGTTGTTAGCTCCTATATTGGCTACATTCTTCTTGGGGCTTCCTTTATTTCCGTTGGTATATTTGTTTCCGTTTTAACGGACAACCAGATAATTTCAGCAGTATCTACCTTTGCGACGCTGTTTATATTTTATATTTTAGACTCTATAGCACTTAGTATGCCAAAGGATAGAAGCTCATCAGTGGTATTTGTAATTTTTATTATTGGAATATTTGCAATAACCGTATATGATGCCACAAAAAATGCCATTGCCTCGGGATTATCCATGATTATTTGTGCTGGGGCATTGTTTGCGGCGTATTTGGTAAACAACAACCTTTTCGACGGTTTGATAGGTAAAGCCTTAAAATGGCTTTCCCTTCTCACTCGGTTCCAAAATTTTAACGTTGGTATACTTAATTTAGGGGATATGGTTTACTATATCACCTTTTGTGCGGCGTTTATTTATTTGACAATAAACGTTATTGAAAAAAGAAGATATAGATAGGAGGGAAAGAATGAACGGTATTTTTAAATCCTTAAAAGACAAAAGGGTTAGATATGGTGCATTTTCAACCCTTTCTGTGGTATTTGTAATAGCGGCGCTTGTGGCGGCAAACCTTTTTGTGACTAAGCTGGATATTAGCTATGACCTTTCCATGGACAAGCTTTACTCCATTTCCGAGGAAACAAAGGAGCTGTTAGCACAGGTTAGTGAAAAAATAACTATCTATGCCCTTTTTAGAGAAGGACAGGAGGATTTGGTATATAAGCAGCTATTGGAGGAATACCCACGTTATTCCAAAAATGTCGAGGTCATTTACAAAGACCCTATGGTTTACCCAAACTTTGTAAACAGCTACGCCAAGGACGGGGAAACAATTCCACAGGACAGCATTATTGTGGAAGGGCCTTATAGAACCAAAATTATTCCGGCTAATGATTTGGAAACCATAAATTATTACAGCGGCAACTACGACAGGCAAACAGTAGAGCTGGAGCCACAGGTTACAAACGCAATCCAATACGTTATGCAGCCAGCCAGCAATATTATTTACAAAATAACAGGACATTCTGAGGACGAGCTGCCAGAAACTCTCCTTCGCAAAATTTCCTTGTCTAACTTTGAGGTGAAAACCCTAGACCTATTGTCCGAGCTTAAAATCCCCGAGGACGCTACAATGTTATTTATCACTACGCCAATAAGGGATTATTCCATGGACGAGGCACAAGTAATTCTGGAGTTTCTGCAAAATGATGGGCAGGCTATTTTTTTGGTCGACTATATAAACCAAAGCTTCCCAAATTTGGAGGGTATTCTTGAAAGCTACGGGGTACGCCTTGATGAAAGCATTATTTTTGAGGGCAGTAAGCAAAATATGTACCCCAATAAGCCTGTTATTCTGCTTCCGGATATTGTTCAGCACCCTATTACTGAATCTATTTCCAAAAAGGGCTATAGAAATATTTTGCCGGCGGCAAGACCTATTATGGAAATGGAGCTAAAGAAAACCTCTGTAAAGATTGAGCCTATATTTGTTTCGTCAAAGAGTGCATTTGCTAAAAGTAACCCTACCTCCCAATCTCCAAACTATGAGGAAGGGGATTTGAAGGGGCCTTTTAATTTGGCGGTGACCGTTACGGATAGTTATTATTCGGACAAGAACCACGAAACTAAGCTTGTGGTTGTAGGAACCTCGGCTGTATTTGACGAGTCGGTGAATATGCTTGTATCCGGCGGCAACGATGATTTTATAACAAGCGCTCTTTCTTGGCTTTCCGGCAAGGAAACAAGTATTTATATCAAGCCGAAAACAGCAGAAGTTAACACCCAGATGCTTATGGACGATTTACAAAGCCTATTAATTGCCTTTTTTGCTGTAATTGTGCTGCCCGGCGCTTTATTTGGTACGGGAATTTTTGTATGGTTAAAAAGGAAAAATCGATAAGTAGTGCTATAGCCTGTTTATGCCTAACCCAAGCGAGAGTGCATACAGGCCTTTAGGGGAGGATTAGCTATGAAAAATAAATATATAACCTTGGTATCCTCAATTATAATATTTGCTGTGCTTATTGCCGCATATTTTCTTGTGGGCGATAAAGAAAATTCTACAGCTGGGGAAGC
>CAYWBF010000035.1:0-12734 GCA_964456085.1 uncultured Eubacteriales bacterium | reverse complement strand
TAGCGGCTTATTCGACTTCGTCGAACTCACGTTATTATAACACAAAAAAAACGAGTCTTGCGACTCGTTTTTTAGAGAACTCATTTAAATTATTTAGCCCAACCAAGACAACGCTTAACAGCCTCGTCCCAACCAGCAACCAAAGCTTTTCTAGTATCAGCGTCCATAGCTGGCTTGAATACCTTAGAAATATTAACCTTAGCAAGAATATCCTCTTTGCTCTTGTAATATCCAACTTGAAGAGCTGCAAGATAAACAGCACCAAGAGCTGTACTCTCAATAACCTGTGGACGACAAACCTCAACATCAAGAATGTCAGACTGGAATTGCATTAAGAAGTCGTTAGCGCAAGCGCCGCCGTCTACTCTGATTTGTTTCAAGCCGGAGCCGCTGTCAGCAGCCATAGCTTTAATAACATCGTTGCTTTGATATGCAAGGGATTCAAGAGTAGCACGGATAAAGTGCTCTTTCTCAACGCCACGGGTTAAGCCAACAACAATACCTCTTGCGTATTGATCCCAGTAAGGAGCGCCAAGGCCAACGAATGCAGGAACAACATAAACGCCGTTGGAATCAGCAACCTTCTTAGCGTAGGTTTCTGAGAAAGCAGCGTTGTCAATCATTCTTAAGCCGTCGCGTAACCATTGGATAGCAGCACCAGCAACGAAAACGCTACCTTCAAGAGCGTATTCAACTTTGCCGTCAAGACCCCAAGCGATAGTAGTGAGCAAGCCGTTTTGGGATTCAACAGCCTTTTCGCCTGTGTTCATAAGAATAAAGCAGCCTGTACCGTATGTATTTTTAACCATGCCTGGCTCGAAGCAGCATTGTCCAAATAAAGCTGCCTGTTGGTCACCTGCAACGCCGGCAATAGGAATCTCTCCGCCTAACACATCGTGAGCAGTATGTCCGAATAAGTAGCTGGAAGGCTTAGCTTCTGGAAGCATATTTTCTGGGATATTAAGCTCTGTAAGGATTTCCTTATCCCATTGTAATTCGTGGATATTAAACAATAATGTTCTGGAAGCGTTTGTATAATCGGTTACAAAAACCTTACCTTGAGTTAGGTTCCAAATTAACCAAGTGTCGATTGTTCCGAAGCAAAGGTTACCCTTTTCGGCTTCTTCTCTAGCACCCTCTACGTTATCAAGAATCCATTTTACCTTTGTTCCGGAGAAATAAGCATCAACAACCAAACCGGTTTTTGCTTTAATAGCTTTGTCAAAGCCCTTAGCCTTAAGGGTATCGCAGTATTCGGAGGTTCTTCTGCACTGCCAAACAATAGCGTTGTAAACAGGCTTTCCTGTGTGTTTGTTCCAAACTACTGTAGTTTCTCTTTGGTTTGTGATACCTATAGCAGCTATGTCGGAAGCCTTTGCGCCGATTTTTGCAAGAGCTTCAGTAGCAACAGAAAGCTGGCTTGCCCAAATCTCAAGTGGGTCATGCTCTACCCAACCGGCCTTTGGGAAAATTTGAGTAAATTCCTTTTGTGCAACGCTAACGATCTCTCCGCCCTCGTTAAAAAGGATACATCTGGAGCTAGTGGTGCCTTGGTCAAAAGCCATTAAGTACTTTGACATAATTTTTTCCTCCTCTTAATCTTATAATTTATAATTTGTTGAACAAAAAATTCCATTCAACAGTTATATACTAATTATATAACGCATCCGTTGTAAAATAAAGGTAAAAAATTGTGCACATTAAACAATTAATTGTTTATTCTTCAGAAAAAATGAAATCTTATATATTCCAAATTCTTTCGTAGGAGGTAGAAATGGCGATTGCACCAGAGTTAAGAGTTTTTACTACCTCCTCCTTTGTTTCAATAAGACCTCCTGCTATTATTGGTACATCTATGCTCTTTTGGACTGTCTTGATGATTTTGCTTGATGCTCCAGGCATAACCTCCACGGCGTGAGGCTTAAATTCATCTATGTTCTTTAGTCCTGTCGTCAAGGACTTGGAGTCTATGATAAACATACGCAAAATTGTAAAGAGAGAGAAGGACTTTGCGTGCTTGATGCTTTGCTGTCTGGTGGTAATAACCCCAAAGGGGCAAGCAATCTCTTTTATGTATTCTATGCCGGCCTCGTCATTTTTAAGCCCATCAATCATGTCGAGATGAATAAAAACTATCTTATCCTTCGCCTTAAGACGAGCTAACTGTTCCTTTATTGACAAAATTGTCCCGTAAAGCACAAAAACAATTTTTATATTGGAGTCAAGCACCCGTTCCAGCTGCGAATCCTTTCTTATGGCTCCAATGATGGGGTTTTCTACTAGCAAATCCAAAAAAGCGTCGCTGTCTGATACATTCAAAGTCTCTCACCCTTATCTTTATTATCTTGTGGCTACAATATCAGCCCCAAGGCCAAGTATGTTTTCTATAACTACCTGACCGATTTTAATTTCGCCCTGTGGAACGTAGCGTTTGATTTCCTCAAGGCAGTCAAAAATTCTATTCTTTGGAACGTCGCTGTTGGTTTTAACAGAAACCATGGACACTGTTCCGTCCTCGTTCTTTATTTTAAGGGAGGTTGTAATAATACGCCTTGGGTCGGTGCATTCTTTAATGCCGTAGTCCTTACCGATTTTGCAAAGGTTGCCTGTAATGGTAAGACTATCTCCCTCACCCTGGGCGGTAAGCTGGCAGCCCACTGGGCAGCCGATGCAGATAAGCTCTCTTTTATCCATATCTTTCAACTCCTGATATTATATGGCTTGACGAAATCTCGCCCTCACATAAAAATTTTTAAGCTTCACTACTTATTTTAACAGTAACGCTGGAGGCGTTTTTAAGCTGGTCGAATAATTTCTTTGTGATTTTAACCTTTTCCATTTCCCCCGGGGTAATAATACGGCTTTTGTGGCTTAAAACCTTCACGTCGTCGAAATATACCTGAGCATAGCTGTTTTTGTAAACATCGCCTGAGCGGAATTTTATTTCAAGGACGCCATTTTCTCCAAGGTCGTCTAGGTTGTTTTTGTCTATGTACTGAGGCACGGTGTAACGAACACCGTCCTTAGGTGTAACGGTGAGCAGGTCTTTGTCCTTAATAATGCCCTTAACGTAGTCCGCTGCGCTTTTTGCCGCTTCAAAGGCTTCCATGGATACGTTGTCAACCAAGTCGTGAACGTGGAGCACGTTTCCGCAGGAGAAAATGCCGGGTATGTTGGTCTGCATGTGGCTGTCTACTACTGCGCCACCTGTGATGGAGGAAAGGTTAACTCCGGCGCTCTTGGAAAGCTCGTTTTCTGGAAGAAGCCCTACGGACAATAAAATAGTGTCGCAGGGGATATATTCCTCTGTTTCCTTAATAGGCACTCTGTTTTCGTCAACCTTTGCAATGGTAACGCCTTCAACTCTATCCTTGCCGTGTATGTAGGTAATGGTGCTGCTATATTTTAGAGGAATACCGTAGTCGTCTAAGCATTGCACAATATTTCTCTTAAGTCCGCTGGAGTATGGCATAAGCTCTACCACACACTGAACCTTTGCTCCCTCGAAGGTAAGGCGTCTTGCCATAATAAGGCCGATGTCGCCGGAGCCGAGAATTACTGCCTGCTTACCAACGCCGTACCCCTTCATGTTAACAAGCTCCTGTGCTGTACCTGCTGAGAATATTCCGGCGCAGCGTTCGCCTGGAATGTTGATTGCACCACGGGGGCGCTCTCTACAGCCCATGGCAAGAATTATCGCCTTAGCTTGGATTTTTTCAACTCCGTCTACGGATAAAACAGTAACCTCTTTTTCGGGAGTAACGTCCAGCACCATGGATTTTAGCTTGTAAGGGATTTCGTATTCTTTAACCTTTTCAATAAGTCTATGGGCGTACTCTGGGCCGGTTAACTCCTCTTTGAAGAAGTGAAGTCCGAAGCCGTTATGTATACATTGGTTCAAAATTCCGCCAAGCTCTAGGTTACGCTCTACTATAAGAATATTTTCTATACCCTCTTCATGTGCACGAATTGCGGCGGAAAGACCGGCAGGGCCACCGCCTATAATTAAAATATCAATAGCTTTCATATACTATCAATCCTTCATTATAATATTAGAATTTCCACCAAATTTAGTTATATCAGAAATAGGGCGGTTAAGCTCTCTTGATAAAATCTCCATAACCTTCAAGCTGCAAAAACCGCCTTGGCATCTGCCTGCGCCGGCTCTTGTTCTTCTTTTAACGCCGTCTATTGTAGTAGCTCCAACCGGGCGGTTAATTGCCTCAACGATTTCGCCCTCGGTAACAGTTTCGCATCTGCATACGATTTTGCCGTAGTTCTTGTTTTCGCTGATAAGACGGTTTTGTACGTCCAATGGAAGCTCTTTGAAAATAGTGATAGCTTTTCTTTCGCTAACAAACTCTTTGTTTTCTGCTGGGTTTAAAATTGCTGTAAGCATGTCACAAACCATTTTTCCTATAGCAGGAGCGGCACTTAACCCTGGGGAGTTTATGCCTATTGTATTAATAAAGCCTTTAGCGTCCTCTGCTTCCTCAATTACAAAGTCGTCACCGTGAGGTAGGTTTGCTCTAAGTCCGGTGAAGGAGGTAATAATGCCTTGGGGCAGTGACTTAATGCTCTTTGCTCCAACTTTTAGCACGCTGTTCATAACCTCTGCATGGGTTGACTTATCATATTTGTCGTTTATATCCTCGGCACTTGGGCCTATGATTAAATTATAGTGAACGGTAGGTGTTACCAAGATTCCCTTACCTAAAGGTGTAGGCATTTGGAAAATTGTAGAGTGAACGAAATCCTTTAACGCCTTGTCATATAGAAGGTATTCGCCTTTTCTTGGGAAAAGCTCGTATTTCTTCTCGGAAACCATGTTATTAATTTCGTCACTGTGAATACCAGCGGCGTTAACAACAGTCTTTGTTAGAAATTCGCCTTTGTTGGTAGTAATTTTATAGCCGCCGTCAATCTTGGCGATTGCAGTAACCTCTGTTTCTGTCTGGAACTTAACGCCGTTTATGTATGCACTCTCTGCAAAAGCTATAGTAGCTTCATAAGAGGAGATTACGCCGCCAGTTGGCGCAAATAACGCCGCTACTGTGTTGTCGCTAAGGTTAGGCTCCTTAGCAAGCACCTGCTCTTTTGTAAGGAGGACAACGTCCGGTACTTGGTTTTTAACTGCCTTATCCATAACCTTGCTAAGTCCCTGTGCTTCGTCCTCGGAGAAAGCCACTAAAAGGGAGCCGTTTCGTCGTAACGGAATTTCAAGCTCCTCTGCAAGCTTTGTGAACATATGATTGCCTTCAACATTAAGCTTTGCCTTTAAAGTGCCCGGTGTACAGTCATAGCCGGAGTGAACTATACCGCTGTTAGCCTTGGAAGTACCCTCTGTCAACTCTGTCTGCTTTTCAAGGAGCAAAACGTCAACCTTATACTTGCTCAGCTCTCTTGCAACGCAACAACCAATGATTCCACCACCGATGATTACAACGTCTAACATTACATCATCCCCTCTTAAATATTTAGAGAAATAAAAAAGACACCAAAATAAACCCCTAGCAAAAAGGATTACATTTCGGCATCTCTAATACTCAACCATGGTTTATAAATTTATAAAAATAATACTAGCATAAATCAAAAAAATATTCAACAGTTTTTTTAAAATATTTGTAAAAATTGTAGCTGATACAATTTACATAAAATAAATTTTCATTAAAAAATCAAATACCAGCATTATGCATGTGGGTATTTGAAAAAATTTATACAATAAAAATACAGTTGATGGAAAATTTTTAAAGGATTACTCAAAAAGAGTCATTGCGCCTTTAATAAGAGCAGCAACCTTTTCGTCTGCACCACTTTCGCTTTCAGCCTTAACCCCAAAATAAACCTTAATTTTAGGCTCGGTGCCGGAAGGACGAACGCAGAACCATGAGCCGTCCTCTAGGGCGTAGTATAGTACGTCGGAGGAGGGGAGGTCGATTTTTACTTTTTCGCCGGTAGAAAGAACTGTAGTCATACCAGACTTGTAATCTCTAACCTCGGCAATTTTCATACCCGCAACCTCTGCCGGAGGGTTAGAGCGAATGCTCTCCATTATTTCCTTCATTTTTGCAAGGCCTTCAATGCCTTTGAAATTCAAGGATTCTATTTTCTCCTTGTAGTAGCCGTATTTCTTGTAAACCTCCTGCAAGCCCTCGTATAAGGACATGCCCTTGGCTTTGTAAAAAGCTGCAAGCTCACAAATCAGCATTGTAGCCACAACGGCATCTTTATCTCTTGCATATGTTCCAGCTAGGCAGCCGTAGCTTTCCTCAAAGCCGAAAACGTACTCATGGCTGCCAGTCTGCTCAAATTCTTTAATTTTTTCGCCGATGTATTTGAAGCCTGTAAGAACGTTAAAATAAGTAAGGCCGTTTTCCTTAGCTATTGCGGCGGCTAAAGGAGAGGATACGATGGTGGAAACGATAGCACCGTTTTTGGGCAGTGTGCCTTTTTCCTTCTTTTGGCTTACAATATACTCCTCAATTAAGGTGCCGGACATGTTGCCGGATAAAATAACGTACTCGCCCTTGGCGTTCTTAACAACAGCACCAACTCTATCTGCATCTGGGTCAGTACCAACCACAAGGTCAGCCCCAAGCTCGTCAGCAAGCTTCATTCCAAGAGCAAATGCTTTTGGATCCTCTGGATTAGGGTAGCCAACTGTTGAGAAGTTTGCGTCCGGCTCCTCCTGCTCCTTAACAACGTAAACATTCTTAAAGCCAACCTCATCCAAAACACGGCGTACAGGAATGTTACCGGCGCCATGAAGTGGAGTGAAAACAATTTTCAAGCTGTCAGCAACCTCTTTAATCATCTCTGGGTTAATGCATTGAGCCTTAACGTTCTTAATGTACTCGTCGTCTATATCTTTGCCAAGAACGTTGAACAATCCAGACTTTTCTGCATCGGACTTTTCAAGTCTTCTTATTGTTGTGAAGTCGGTGATTCCGTTAACTTCTTTAATAATGGCTTCGTCACGAGGGTAGGGGATTTGTGCCCCGTCGCTCCAATATGCCTTGTAGCCGTTGTACTCGGGAGGGTTGTGGCTGGCGGTAATAACAACCCCTGCAATACAGCCAAGATGTCTTACAGCAAAGGAAAGCATAGGTGTTGGGCGCAGGCTGTCAAATACATAGGAGCGGATACCGTTGCCGTTAAGCACAAGAGCGGTTTCCTCTGCAAACTCCGGTGACATGTTTCGAGAATCGTAGGCGATTGCAACCCCCATTTCCTTTCCTTCGGGTGCTTCTCTTAAAATATAATTGGCAAACCCTTGGGTAGCACGTCGCACGGTGTAAATATTTATTCTATTGGTGCCAGCACCGATAATTCCTCTTAGCCCTGCTGTGCCAAAGTCTAAATCCTTTATAAAGCGTTCCTTAATTTCCTTTTCGTCGTTCTCTATTGCCTTAAGCTCCGCCTTGGTTGCCTCATCAAAGTAAGCATCATCTAACCATTGGTTAAAATTTTCCATATAACCCAAGCAAATCACCTCATATTTTTTTCTTTTAGTATAGAATATATTTTGGAAATGTTCAATAATATTCTGATTTTTTAAATGGTTAGGATAATTATTGAAATGATTTGATGTTTCTGAAGGAAACAAAAAGGACGAGGAATTATTCCTCGTCCTTAATTTGTTTATGATCGTCTTTATTTTTATCAGAGAGTAAGGCTTTCTTTAAGCTATGAGTTAAATCTTTATTTAAAACTTGTACTCCCTCAGTACTATTTTTTCAATGCCTCCTTAAAATTATCAAGCAAAGCATTATTGGCACTGAGTTTTTCGCTGCCCGCTAACACATAATCAAAAAAAGTTCCAGACTTACGAAATTCTGAATTATAAAAAGAGCCTTTTGCTACTTCACTTCTAATATTTTCAAGCTTATCCAGGAGTTGATTTTCGTTAAATGCTTTGTTAAATAAAGTAATCGTATCATTTTTCATAATGGATTCTCCTTGGTTGATACATAAAGCAAAATATAGCTTGAGCTATTAAGTCAAAATTCATGCCGCCGAATAAAAGACAGCTCATAAATTTCAAAAAATTCAATTAAAAACAAATCCCCTTAAACTCCCGAACCTGCTGAGTAATAGCCACCTCGGTTGGAAGTCTTTCCACGCTGGAAGCTCCGAAGAAGCCTACAATGCCTTTCGTATTCTTTAAAATGTACTGTGCGTCCTCCGGCTCGGAGACTGGGCCGCCGTGGCATATTACCAGTACCTCTGGGTTGATCTTCACAGCCACATCGTGAATATCTTGGATTTCCTTTACGCACTGATCCATTGTCTTGTTGGTGAGAGCACCTATGCTGCCCTTTGTGGTAAGCCCCATGTGAGCCACAAGGACATCTGCTCCGGCCTTAGCCGTTTTTTCGGCCTCTTCAGTGTTAAATACATAAGGGGTAGTAAGGAGGTTTAGCTCTCTTGCCTTTCTTACCATATCAACCTCAAGGTTGTAGCTCATGCCAGTTTCTTCGAGGTTTTGACGGAACATGCCGTCGCATAGGCCGACAGTTGGGAAGTTTTGAACGCCGCTAAACCCAAGACGGATAAGCTCATGTAAAAATACGTCCATATCTCTATAAGGGTCAGTGCCGCAAACTCCGGCCAACACAGGAGTATCCTTAACAATAGTAAGAACCTCCTTAGCCATATCCAAAACAATAGCATTAGCGTCACCGTAAGGCATTATACCGGCTAAGGAGCCTCTGCCGTTCATACGGAATCTGCCGGAGTTGTAAATGATTATTAAATCAACCCCGCCGGTCTCCGCGCATTTCGCCGACAGACCTGTTCCGGCTCCGGCACCGATAATTGGCTTTCCGGCTTCTACTTGTGCTCTAAGTCTTCTTAAAATTTCTTCTCTTTTAATAGCTGCCATGATATTTCCTCCTCGAGTTTTGTTGTATATAAAAATTAATTCTTGCCCAAAATCATCTCATGCAATTTTTTCGCCATAGCCAGCGCAAAATCATCATCGTTTATTTCGTTGTCCATCTCCACAAGCTCCACAACATTTTTATCAATGCCGTCCCGTAAAGCCTGATAGAGCGCCTTGTCCTCCTCAGGCCCATAGAAAACTGCTCCTGGGGAATCAATTAGTGATAAGCCCTTTAAAGGAAGATACAATGCTGTAGCTCCTTTTGCCATATTAAGCTTGGAGGCAATTATCTCTCCAAGCTTTTTGTTTTCTTCTACAGTGGTACGCATTAAGGTGACAGTAGGGTTATGCTTGTAAAGATTTCTGTCTTTGAACTGCTGGGGAACGGTGTCTATAGGCCCAAAGTTTACCATATCCAACGCCCCTGTGGAAACAACCTGTGGTATTTCGGCTTTTCCTGCGGCTTCCAACCGAGTAGACCCTGCCGAAAATACTCCGCCCACAAGCTCGTCGCACCACTCGGTGGTGGTTATATCCAAAACCCCTGCAAGGAATCCCCCCTCGGCAAGAGCCTCTAAGGATTGACCGCCGGAACCTGTTGCATGGAATACAAGCACCTCATAGCCAAGACCTTCCAGGTATTCACGTGCCTTTGTAACGCAAGGTGTGGTCACTCCAAACATGGAGGCTCCGATTAATGGCTTAGCCTCATCTGTTGGCTGCTGTTCGGTCAGCTTGTTTGTCACCATACCTGCAATAGCAAAGGCGGCGTTAGAAATAATTTTTTTGGAGAGGGAGTTTATTCCGGCTATGTCCACAACGGAGTACATCATTGTAACGTCCTTTGACCCAATGTACTGACTGGTGTTTCCCGAGGCCACAGTGGAAACCTGTAGCTTAGGCACTCCAATGGGCAGCGCTCTCATAGCATATGTACCGATTGTTGTACCGGCAGAGCCTCCAAGACTTACAACGCCCCCAAGGTCACCTTTTTCGTAAAGGGACAATGCAAGAGCTGCTGCGCCCTTCATCATAACCTCCATTGCAAATCCTCTGTCGTTCTTTTCTACTAGCTCCCCAATGGTTGAGCCGCCTGCTTTGGCTACCTCATCTCTAGTAATATCAGGAGCAAAGGTCGGCTCACCCTTAACCCCAGTGTCAATAACAATAGTTCCAGCACCGGCTTGCTCAATACAATTCTTTAAAAACTCAAATTCCATACCCTTAGTATCCAGTGTACCGATAATAACTACCTTACTCATAAAAAATACCCCCTTGTATTTTATATAATAAACTTAGACACCATTTGAGCAAGCACCTCTGACTGACTGTTAAGCTCTTGTGCAGCGGCGGCAGCTTCTTCGGAGGTAGAGGAGTTGCTTTGTACAACCTGCGAAATATCATTAATACCGGTTGTGATTTGAGAAATCCCCTCTGTTTGCTCCTTTGTAGCGGCAAATATATTGCTGATTATTTCGGAGACGGAGTTTGTGTCGGAAACAATACGGTGTAGTGAGTCGGCTGTATGCTGTGCTGTACTGGTGCCTTCGTTGATTTTATAAATTATATCTTCTATTAGCTTAGAGGTGTCCTGTGCTGCTTGCTTGCTTCTGCCGGCAAGACTGCGAACCTCCTCTGCAACCACTGCGAAGCTTTTGCCCTGCTCCCCAGCACGGGCGGCTTCTACAGCTGCGTTAAGGGAAAGTAGATTTGTTTGGAAAGCTATGTCATCGATTACCTTTATAATCTTAGAAATATTTCTGGAAGCCTCGCTAATTTCATTCATGGATTTTAGCATCTTGGTCATTTCGTCGTTACCGGCTTTGGCGCTGTCCATGGATTTAATAGAAAATTCGTTGGCTGTCTTGGCCTCGTTTGCTGTTTTGTAGGTTTTTTCGTTTATGGTAATTATGGAAGCATTTAGGGTTTCAAGGGAGGTAGCCTGCATACTTGCTCCTGTGGCAAGCTCCATTGAAGTGCCGGAAATCTGCTTTGCACCGGAGAATACGTTGTCAGCGGAGCTTTTTATTTCGCCTATGGTACTTCTTAGGGTGTTGGCAATAAGGTTAATAGAATCCTTAATAAGATTAAACTGCCCTAAATATTCCCGTGAAATGCTTCGGCGTAAATCGCCATGAGCCATTTCGCCCAAAATATTTGTAATTTCATTTATGTATGAGGAAATAGAGTCAATCATTTCCGCCAAGGAGGTCATCATAAAACCAAAACTGCCTTTATAGCCTTTGGATACGGTTATATCAAAATCACCCTTGGAAACCTTAGAAAGAATTTGGTTTGCTTCGTCAATAGGCTGGCTAACGGTTAGGAGCAGTCGGTTCAGCCCCTCTGTCAGCTTATTCCAGTCCCCCTTATATTCCGACGTGTTAACTCGCATATCAAGCTTTCCTATGATTGCCGCTTCAATAAGCTTGTTAACGTCGGTGCTTACGGAGTTTAGGTTGCTTTTGAGAGAATTAATGCCTTCTGTGATAATTGCCTTTTTCTTTGGAAGGGTTGCTACTTTTATATTGAAGTTACCGTTTTGAAAATCAGTAAGGTAACCAATAATTGTGAGAATGTCGTTGATGAGGGAGTTTGTTGTGAAATTTATTGCATGTGCCGCCACTCTGTACTCGCCCTCAAAGCTTTCCTCGTTTATTCTGGAGTCGATTTCTCCTTCCTCCAAATCCTTTGAGACGTTGTTTATGCTTGAAATGAGCGACTCAAGGTTTTCCTTAACCTTTAGAGAGGAAGCGAAAAGCGTTTCTATTTCGGAGCAGCTTGGTTTTGCAGACATGTTTGTATTGAAATTTCCATTTGCTATGTCAAGCATTCCGTTTTTAAGTATATTCAGCGGCCTTGAAATACTTGTTGATATATTTGCTGTTAAGATGGAGGCTATAATACCGAATAACACCATCAATGCTACCATAATTATTGTTATAGTATTAACCTGCCCCAAATATTCGCTTTCAAGTACGTTAATGCCTACGCTCCAATTGTTGAAGCCTATAGGGCAATAAGCCAAAACCTTTTTTTGACCGGCGTACTGGTAGCTGCCGAAGCCGGATTTTTGGTCAACCATCTCCTGCTGTAAGGAGGCAAGTTTGGCTAAGGCTTTATCTGTCTTGGCGTTTTCAATAACGTTGTTTTGGTTTATTATAGTTTGCTTGTCGGGGTGGGCAATGGTTGTGCCTTTGTTGTCCAGTATAAAGGTAGTGCCAGAAGTACCAAGCTTTATGGTGTTTGTCAAATCGGATAAGGTGGTAACGTCTATGACATAGTAAACTGCGCCAACTATTTCCGTGCCTTCGTTGCCTCCTGACCAGAGTGGCCCGGCTACCATCATAGTCATCTGGCTGGTGGTTTTGTTAAGCAGAATATCCGATATGGCTATGTTGCCCTTAATCGCTTCCTTAAAATACTCTCTGTCAGAAATATCTACATCTTCTAGCAAGCCTTTTCCGTTTTTGTCTGTCAAGTTTGCGTTAACGAATCCGTAGCGCTTTACCTTTGTTGCAATAAGGGCACGTTTGTCCTCTACACTTATGTCGGGATTGGAAAACCTTGCTATAGTTCCGGTTTCCTTTACAATGGCTCCGTATGTGTCAAAACGTTCGGATACTGATTTTGCGGCGAGAGATACAGCACCCTTCATGTTCTTTTCCAAGGAAATTAAAGTGGAGCTTTTTACAAAGTACAAACCCACTATGCCAATAACAAGTGCTATAACAATGGTCATTGGAATAATTGTAATTAAAAGTTTCTTACGCAAGCTCATATTAATTCTTACCTCCGCTAAATTAATTTCAAAAAGTATTTTATAAATAAATACCTTTCCTTTGAATAC
>CAYWBF010000034.1:0-12959 GCA_964456085.1 uncultured Eubacteriales bacterium | reverse complement strand
CAATTCCCGACGCACCACCCAGTAGGGGTGCGTGGATTGAAACCCATGTATGTTACTATTTTGACCCAAGAGTTGAAGGCGCACTCCGTAGGGGTGCGTGGATTGAAACAATGGTTGGATAAAAACGGCGACGAGGCTTTGGAGTCGCACTCCGTAGGGGTGCGTGGATTGAAACAACGATAACTTCGGGTTCAATATCCTCCGACCAGCCGTCGCACTCCGTAGGGGTGCGTGGATTGAAACCAGCTACGAGGTTGCAGATTTTAAAGGACAAGCAGTCGCACTCCGTAGGGGTGCACTTTATACGACACAGGCGCATCCCTTTTTACGCAGCGTCGCACTCCGTAGGGGTGCGTGGATTGAAACTGCAATTGAGGCAAGAGTTTTAGCGTGGTTAGCTGTCGCACTCCGTAGGGGTGCGTGGATTGAAACATGTTTGTAAATTCCCAAGCATAACGACCATGCGGTCGCACTCCGTAGGGGTGCGTGGATTGAAACACCCTGTAAATTTTTGTAGGACTGTCCTTCTTCGGTCGCACTCCGTAGGGGTGCGTGGATTGAAACCTCAAGCTTGGCGATTTGTTGTCCTTGAGCGATGTAGCACTCCGTAGGGGTGCGTGGATTGAAACATAAAACAGAGAGGGGCAAACGAAAATGGCAAAGTGTCGCACTCCTTGGAAATACTCCACAAATAAAGCTAAATCAAACCCACTACCAAACCTAAAATCTCCCATTTGAACTCCTCTAACATAGTAAAAAAGACCACCTACAGCAAAAACAAAACCCCACAAATACCTTTATAAAAGACACTTGTGGGGTTTTAATCGCTGAACTTATTTATTTCAACTTCTAATTAGTAGCTTTTCATCTATAATCTAAACCACAACGCCAAATCCGAAATCACACACCTCAATCTAAGGATTTTTTTGCTGCAAATAGTAATCACATGCCTAATACCTGAACATATCCATTTGCTTCATACTCTCATTAACATTCACAAATCTTACCATAATAAGACTAGACTTTAATTCTACCCGCATAATAAACAAGTGCGCCTAAATCATAAAAACGTCCACTTAGTAAAACCTCCTCTAATTTTATAACCTCAAAATCAATTTCTCCAATATTGCTATACTTACTGAAATCACATGCAGAAAATCTTACACATAATTCAAAAACACTCTCTATTCCAAAACAAAAATATCCTCCGTGGACTTTTCATCAATAATTAATTTCTCCTCAATCCCTTCATAAGCATTACCCAAAATTTTCACCCCCGAGGCATCTCTAACCTCCATTGCAACCTTACTGTTTCTAAAGCTGTTATTTACAATTTCAATATTTTTGTTAAGCGGCAATGAAAACCCCTGTGACTTTATTGCGATACACCCCATGGCAAACTCAACATATCTAGCCTTAAAACCACAATTATCAAATGTGCACCCAATCACCTTAATATTTACCCCATGGCCACCTTCGCTATGAGTATCTAGCTCTGCACCAACAAGTATTCCGCCGTTCATCATATTGCCATATGTACACTCTTCAATAACCGCTTCGCCGCACCTTAACAAATGCCCTGCCCCTGCAATATTACGAAAGGTAGTACTCTTGCACCAATAGCTTGAAGGCTCCCAACACTGTGGCGTTATTAATGCACCAGCTACAACAAACGACTTAAGAGGATCTTCAAATGTAATTTTATATGTAGTAATAATATTTGTTGTACCCACTACCGCAGTAGTTGCTGAAGAATCCTTAGACTGCTCGCTTTGCTTCGCACAGCTGCCTGCTACCTCCCATGTAGTAATTTTATTTTCAGTCATTTCCTTTCCGTTATAAAACTCCATAATACTGTCATTCTCCAAAGGTATAGCCGCATACTTACAGTCGGCTAGTACACTTTTAGGGGAAAGCACTTCCTTTACCTTCATAAAATTACTGTGAACGTTCTGCCCGTCCATTCGCACTCCTTCAAAATGACAGTCAATTAAATTAATGCTTCCGCTACACCGATATATTTTCCAGCCGTCTCTTGAGCCAGAAAATAACTGCTTGCCTCGTGGCTTTATTACAAGCCTGTAGGCACTTATATTTTTGCAGTTCTCTGTTAGAATCCCAAAGCTATTGGTGTTGTATATGCGTATATTTTCAAGGCGCAAATCTTTGCAACCCCCAAAAAACAACTGAAAATCCGTTTTCCCAGACTGATGCCAAGACAACCCATCGCCCACGCTCACTGCCGCTGCAATGCTACAATCCTCCAGCCTAAGTGTCCGTTCTCCGATTTTAGTAAAGCTTTTATCAAACCCAAAGCCATATGTAAGACTTGCCCCAAGCAGGCTGTTATCCTTTAAGCAAAAACGGTTCATACAATATGCAGCCATATTGTCATAGCAAGGCAGACCCTCAAAAACCTCCACCTCAAAACCATTTTCCTCTACCTTTGTAACTATTCCAGCGGAGGCTGTTTCCGGATCTCGTGTAAAAGCCAAATCCTTAAGTGTAATGCCGTGGCAGTCCTTTACCCAAAAAATAGAAGGCAGCAGCGTTTGGGATACCCTTGAATTATACCCGGCAATTATAGTCTTTGGCTCCCCTTCCCCACATTCTGCCCCTTTGATTACAATATTCTTAAGCCCTTCCAAAACCACATGACAGTCCTTCTGCCGAATATCCCCACAGCCGTCGTCGTGGGCAATAGATGGCGTATCAATTGTATAAAAATTGGTGAGGTTATAAACTCCCTCACCAAATACAACCTCTCCAATATTATTTTCACCGGCATAGTAAAGCGCTGCCTCAATACCTTGGGCGGCGCATTTTTTATCCCTTATAAAGTCATCTACATAAATTCTCTTCATTATAACATTCCTTCTATAACCGCTTAATCTCCTTATATAGTACCTCATGGATCAATTCATATCCGGCTCTATTTGGGTGAGCCTCGTCCTCCAAGTACAAATGGGCGTTCTCCCCATGAATATTACTCAATCGGCGCATATCCAACAAATAAAAGCCAAATATTTTACTGGCCTTCTCCAAAGCTTCATAATAGTCAAGCAATGTGTGGCCTACGGCATTTTGAGATTGGTAGGCATTTCCTGAAGTATTACTGCCCTCCGGTGCCTCTTTTCTGTAAATGGGCGTTGCCCAAGCAATTTTTGCTGTAGGCAGCTTGCTTCTTAGCCTGTGAAGCACAAAAGAAATTGCTCCCCAAAAGGTATTTGCCTCCTTATCCATAGGCGAGCCAAGCTCCGTTCCCCAATACCAGTCGTTTGTACCGTGCCAAATCAAAATAAGCTGTACATCCTCGGGTATGTTATCACCTTGCACAATACTTGCCATACTATTAGGTGTATGCAAGGACAGGCCGCTGCCGCTTACGGCGTAGTTGTATATGTGGTCAAGGCAAAGGGATTTTTTAAGAATACCTTCATATCCACCATCGCCATGGCTGGTTGTAGAAATGCTGTCGCCATATATGGCAATCTTTTTTATGTCTCTATTGTTCATGCGCTCCTCCGTTAATCAAGGATAATAGTTTTTATGCCGGCAACTGTAACAGCATAATTTTTGCCGTTATAATAAACTGAAAGCTTAAATGGCTTATCAGCTTCCGCTTCAAGCCTTACCCCTTCGCTGATTGTAATCGCTGTAAAATTAGCAGTTTTTCCGGCAAACCAATAATTTTTACAACCGACTGCACCCTGCGAAACTGCTTCCTTATCCAGCCTCCACTCCACCGTGTCCGTAGAAGGGTTATAGGAAAGCCCAACGCCATACTGAACAAAAAATAAAATAGGCCCCATTCCTGTCCAGCCTACAAAATCCTTGTTGTCAGAATCACCACTGGATATCGAATCCGCCGGGTAATTTTCCCATATTGTGCCTGTTTGCTTGAAAACCTGTGCGATGCAGTCTACATGATTAATGGCTATTTCTCTTGCAAGCTGATGAAAACCTCGTTTTTCCAACCCAAGCACAACCATTGCATTGATAGGTGCCCAAACAGCCCCACGCCAATATCCCCCGTTAGGGTTAAAATCAGGCTCTGCGGCAGAAAGTGTCGGCACTCTATGCGCTCTGTTAAATGTATCCTTATCACAAAGCCACTGTGCAAGACGGTTAGCCTGATTCTGGTCTGCAACTCCGGCAATAAGCGGCCAAAAGGCGGCGGCAGTTTTTATTCCCGTCTGCTTGCCCTCAAAGGTCACGTCATAATAAAAACCTTCTGCCTCATTCCACATAAGACTGTTAATTTTTTCACTTAGACTGCTTATATCAGAGCTAAGCTCATCCTTCAACGCCTTATTTTCAAACTCCTCAAAACCATTCGCCTTAAGAGCCTCCATAATATCCAGTAGGTTTCGTGCAAATAAAACCATTTCGCTAGAAATGTCCACCCCAAAACCTAAATATTTGTTTCTCGGCGAATTATCCATGCTTGCCCAGTCTGTTACATATAGTCCGTTTTCATGGCGAAGGTGATATTTTAGCGCCCTATAATATTGTACAAGAGGCTCAAGCACCATTTTTAGCCTGTTAATGTCCTGTGTATGGCAATAGCTGTACCATTCTGCCATTGCAAGCAGTGGGTGATTAAGATTATCTAAGGTCAAATAAGGATTTTTTTCAATTACTCTACCCATTTCCGGCTTATACATATCCTCATAGGTTAGATGCTGGAGGTGCCAAAGCCTTCTATAGCCGTAGTTGTTATGAAAATAGGAATAAAGTGGCTTATCGAAGGCATTTACCCACAGCAGCAAGTCCTCCCCTGTATCACGAACCATTTCCCTAGGGATTTCCCCGTCCTCAAACTGCTTGCAGTAAAAATTATCCAAGGAGCAAATGCCCGGTACATATGGGTGCAGCAGATTGCAAAACAAGGTCATAAAAACCGTATCCCATAAAAAAATATCCTTATTAAAGGCCGCATCTACGAAATTACTAACAAAGCCGCTACCCTCAGCCGGGGCATGAGTATTTGTAAACAGAACCTTTATTGCATAGTCAAAGCAGCTAACCCAGTCCGGCCGCGCCTCAAAAATAGGCGTTGGCAGCTTAGGCTTTGCTTCATCATAAGAAATTAGTGGCGCAGAAGTGTACTCCTTCTTCTCAAAATAAACGCCACGTTCAAGCTTTTTCAAAAAATCATAATTTCTTTCCATAATTACTCCAGTCTATAAAAAAGGGAAGCAGCGTAAATGCCTCCCCTAAATTTTTATTAATTATCCAACAAAATCCAAAAATATCCATAAGGAGGAACAGAAATGCTCCCCTTATAATTTTTACCCGTAAATAAATCCACGCCGGAATACTGGGTATCTAGTGTAAACTCCTCTCCTGACACGTTAATCAAAGCTAATATCCGCTCATTATCCTTTTCACGTATTAAGGAAAAAACACGCTTATCAAGAGAAAGTACCTTTTGGGGGGCATTTGGCGAAAAAGCCTTGTGCTCCTTTCTTATGTTCAGCATTGCCTTGTATTTTGTAAGTACCTTACTTCTAAGGGAGTTGCGGTCAGAAAGTTCCTTGTTAAGCTGCTCAAAATCAAGCTTTTCACGGTTAAGCCTACGCTTAATACCCGATTCCTCATAATCCTTGTAGCAGTTTCTTGAGCCAAGAATGCTGTGATAGTAAATAGCAGGCATACCCATGAGTGAGGTTAAAACACATTGGGAGCTAATGAATTTTTGCGCTATTTCGTCTGCGTCACTTAAATCCCCTGCGACTGCGTCCAAATAATTAATATTTAGCTCATAAGGCACCTGTGAGCCATCGGGCATGGAGCGATAGCCGATTTGTCCCCCACGACTAAGGACTGCATCTACCATCTGCTGCCTTTGCTCTGGGGACAAAATATCCTCCACAGGGCGCACGCCTATTCCGTCATGAGAAGCAAGAAAGTTAAAATATGTAGTATCTGGTGTAGTTTCCTCCAAGGACGCCGCCCACTTGGTCAGCTCGCTGGCATCAGCACTTATAAATGAGTGCAACGTCAGCGGCGGCAATGGAAACTGGTATACCATACCTGCTTCATCGTAGCCGTTGCCGAAGTAGCTTATGTTATCCTTATGCGGCACGTTTGTCTCCGTAATGATTGTACAGCCCTTTACGCAGTAATCCAAAACATCACGCATAAGCTTAACCATTTCATGTACCTGGGGCAAATGCATACAGGTGGAGTTATCCTCCTTCCAAGCAAAGCCTATGGCATCAAAACGAATAAACCGAGCACCCTTTGAAGCATATAAAAGAAGAATATCCAAAATTTCAAGAAGCACCTCCGGCTCCTTGTAGTTAAAATCAATTTGGTCATCACTAAAGGTAGTCCAAACCCATTTTTCACCACCCACTGTATCAAATTTTGTAAGCAGTGGTAGGGTGCGTGGGCGAGTTACCATGCTGTAATCCTTACTTGGGTCAGCCACAATAAAAAAGTTTTTGTATCTTGGGCTTTCCTTTAAAAACTCCTGAAAATACATACTGGACTTAGACGCGTGGTTAACTACCGCATCAAACATCAAGTCATAGTCCTTCTTCAAATCCTCAATATGCTCCCAATCACCCAAGTCAGGGTTGATTTTTTTAAAGTCTGAAACAGAAAATCCGTCATCAGAGGTATAAGGAAACATAGGCAGCAAATGCACAGCGCTAACGCACCCCTTAAGCTCCTTATTTAAAAATTCGCCTAAAACCTGTAAAGGCGGCTGTCCGTTATTTTTTAAGCCATCACCGTAGGTAATAAGCATTACGTCTTTGTTATCCACCCAATCATAGGTAATATCAATTTTTTCCTTCCAGCCCTCAATTAGCTTGCAAAGCTTTTCATACACCGCCTCATATTCCTTTGGATAAAGAAATTTTAGGCGTTCCTTTATTTTTTCCATTTTATTTCCTCCATGCTAAGAGTTCAGCATTTTCCCCAAATTCTTGGGGCTAAACAAAATTTTCAAAGTTATTATCTTTTTTGCCCCTACCTTAAGCTTAACCTCATTTTTTGAAAAATCAGCCTGCTCCTCCTGTTCTTCCAGTAGGTTACAGTACATGCATTCCGCTATATCCAAGGTTGTAGAAAGGCTGGCACTTACTTTATTATTGCTAATATTAAACAGTCGAACAATAATATGAGCTGAATCCTCCGCCTTTTTTATGGCAGATAGAATAAGCTCATGAGAATTAAGATTTAAAAATGATTCTATTTTTTCAACATTTGTGTTTGAGGTCAAATAAGTGCTTCTTAAAGGATAGGCGTACCGTTTGGCTTCCTTTGCTACGCTAGGCTGATTTAGATACAAAGCGTATTCCAAGGTGCTGACTCCAAGCTCCCTGGAGTCATCTGTTTTTACTATAGGGGTGGTGCTATGCTGTCCGTCCAGCCATGATACAGGCAAGCCATGGAACATATAGCTTGTGCTCCTTAAGAGCGTTATATAAAAATCTAAGCCTCCGTCCCCTTCCTTCGTATGGTACTCATAAATCCCCTTGGTCAAAATATGCAGACTTCCATCATCTCCAACTATTCCTCCGTATTCCTGCATTGGCTTAAGAAGGGATTGGGTGGATTTCAGCTCTGGATCAAAAACAAACAAGTGGTTATCACGGTATACCTCGTCAAAGCTTATATATGAATAATCCTTAGGATTTTTCAGCTTTGTAGGAAATTTGGCAAATAAAATATGGTCACTGCTGTTGTTTTCAATTTTAACCTTAAAATCAATGCGTCTTTCCTGTGAATATAGGCTTACAGTGGTAGCTATCTTTGTAGGCTTACAGCTTTCCGACCTACTGGGAATAGTCCAGT
Source organism: uncultured Eubacteriales bacterium (assembly GCA_964456085.1). Lineage (GTDB taxonomy): Bacteria > Bacillota > Clostridia > Lachnospirales > CAYWBF01 > CAYWBF01. The sequence goes on along the minus strand of CAYWBF010000034.1, from coordinate 5,147 downwards.
CCATAGCCTCGGGCACTTGAAGCTCTGAAAAAATGACCAGTCTTTGACTTAGAGGTGAATTACATTCCACCCTAAACCCTTTTAGCTGTGGAAAGACATGGCTATCCCGTAAAGGCGAAACATGCTGGTATTCGTCTCCTGCTTCCCCTCTGGAAACATAGCCATTGAGGTTTTCATATAACGTACTGTTGGCTTTGTCATATACATTTATACTACCGTCTTGGTTAACTGTTATTTTATAATAAGCATTTTCAATATATGGCTTAGAGCCTTGAAGTCGGGTATATAGCTCATTCTTTCTTTTTTCAAGGAGAGTATTCTTCTTTATAATATAGGTTTTCATTCCAAGGGAAGGAACAGCCAAGGCATTAAACAACACCCTAAAGCATTTTCTAAAAACTCTCTCCTTACTATTATAAGGAAACTCCCTTGTTATTACGTCCTGCCAAATTTCCAACAGCTCATATTCCACTTCCATACCAGCACTGTCAAAAATTTGAAAGTCCTTATATGAAACTTCCCCTTCCTCAATATAAATAACCTGCTCCGTTATTCCATCATACTCAAAGGAGTGAGGATTAAACAAAACCAATAACTGCTCCCCTTGGTTAAGGCTTGGCTGATCCGAAAACTGTGCAAGCCTTTCCATCGCCAAGCCGCTAAGGCAATCACCGGCTTCTTTTGCATGTCTCAAATAACCTTCAATATCCCTAATTACCAAATCAGTTGAGCAGCCTGTTACCCCGTCATGCCCCAACGCCTTCAAAATATTCTTCCAAGCCTTTTTAATAATCCCCTTAGGATAGTCAAAGCCAGAATCTAAACAGTAAGCAATGGCAGAAATCGGCTCTGTATATTTCTCAATCTCTCCCAAGGCAGAAAATAGCAGCCTTTTTAAATTATGGCGACAGGAGGTTACAGCCGTAGGGTCTGGCCCATAGCGAAAATCTCTAAGCTCCCCCTTAATAGTAGGAAGCCGGCAGCCAATTTTTTCAGCCGCTTCCGCCGCCAGCAGGGCGTAGTCTTGTAAAGAGCCGTTTTCAACAAAAAGCTGTGGAAAGGCTTCTTTTGCCGCCTTAACCATTGAGGTAAAGTCCGGATCATGGTATAGGTGGTCAGAGCCGTGTATAAGCAAAAATGTGTTTAAGGTACTGTTTTTCTTTAGGGTGCTATAGGCTTGCTGAAAATGTTCCATAGCCTCCATGCCAAGTCTACCCCAGCTTTTTAGGCTCCAGTAACCAAGTGGCATATATTCGCCCAAAACCTTGCTGCCGTCAGCACCCTCCCACCAAAATTCCTTTGACTTCAAGGTATCTATGCTGCAGCCCCTAAAGAAAAAAGCAGAAGAAATTCCCACCCCCTGCAAAATCTGAGGTAGCTGTGAAATATGCCCAAAATTATCTGGCACATACCCAGCATTCATTCTCCCTCCAAATTCGCCGCAAAGCTCCTTACCCACAATAAAATTACGAATTAGAGCCTCGCCCCCCGACAAAAATTCATCGGGGAGATTGTACAGCGGCCCAAAAAACAGCCGCCCCTGCCGGCAAAGATTTTCAAGCCTATACCTGTTTTCTGGGTGGATTTCCAAATAATCCTCTAAAACAACGCTTTGACCGTCAAAGGTATAAACCAGCTCCTCATCACCCTCAAGCACATCAAGAAGCTTGTTTATAAGGTCACACAAGCGTATTTGAAATTCCTGAAAGGTTCTATACCATTCCCTATCCCAGTGGGTAGAGGCTGCCACAATTACCTTGTCCATTTGTTTCAATATTTCCTTTCTATATAAATATTACTTCAATCTCTTTTGGGTATCACAGTCAAAAAACATAACCCTTTGATTTCTGACATTAAGCGCAACCTTAGTATTAGGACGTATGTCCATATGCTCTACAGTATGTATTTTTGCTTCGCAGTCACCGATTTTAGTTATAAGTATTGCGTGGGAGCCTTGCGGCTCTACAAAATCAATCATTGACTCACATAGGAAACCCTCTGTCTTTTCCATTTCCGGTGAAACGTCAATATACTCCGGTCTGATTCCCACGTCTACCGTTTTCCCAATATAATTTTTTAGCCCCTCAAAAAGCTCCATAGGCACCTTGTAGCTAAAATCATCGTTTTGGGCAAGGAGGTATTCGTCCTTGTATTCAATGGTAGCTTTAAAGAAATTTGTTGGAGGCGTTCCAATAAACTCGGCAACAAATCTGGTGGCGCTATCCTGATAAACCTCCATTGGCGTACCAATTTGCTCAATATTTCCCTTATACATAACCACAATACGGTCTGCAAGGCTCATTGCCTCGGACTGGTCATGGGTTACGAATATACTTGTGGAGTTTTGCTTAATGTGAATATTTTTAAGCTCCGTCCTCATAGAAACCCTAAGCTTTGCGTCTAAGTTTGACAGCGGCTCATCCATTAAAAATATTTTCGGCTCAACAACAATAGCTCTGGAAACGGCAACCCTCTGACGCTGACCGCCAGACATTTGTGCTGGGTAGCGCTTAAGCAGCCCAGTAATGTCTGTAGCCTGTGCGGCAATTTCCACGCGCTTCTCAATTTCCTCCTTAGGCACCTTTTTCAGCTTAAGAGGATAGGCGATGTTATCAAACACAGTCATATGAGGCCATATTGCATAGCTTTGGAATATCATGGACACTCCTCTGTCACGAGGCTGCTTGTTAATAACGCTTTCGCCGTCAATAAGAATTTCTCCCCCGGAAACCTCCTCCAGACCAGAAATCATACGAATGGTAGTAGTCTTGCCGCAGCCCGAGGGGCCTAAAAATACAATAAACTCACCTTTTTCTATGGACATATTCATGTTGTTTACGATTAATGGGCCGTCACTTGTATATCTTTTTTGCAGATTTTGAATTTCTAGGTAACTCATATGCCACCTCCCTAATTATAGTTCTACTCCGCCCCACATTTGACCAATGTATTTACGTATAATGAAGGTAAATACCAATGCAGGTAAAATAAGCACAATACTTCCAGCCGCCGCATACTGAATACCGCTGGAGGTTGTGCCGATAGCCTTGTAAACCGCTAAAGCCAGCGTTCCGTTTTTATTAGTAAGGATAAGGGCAGAAAGGGTGTCGTTCCAAGCTGTCAAAAAGGAATACATAGAACTGGCCGCCAACGCCGGAAAAGCCAAGGGCAGCGTAATCTTCATAAAGGTTTGGAAGCTGTTAGCCCCAAAAATCATGGAGGCTTCCTCCAACTCCTTATTAATGCCAACAAAAATACTACTGGTAATCCATGAGGTCAAAGCAATATTAGGCACAGAATAAAGCAGCGCAAGCCCAATCAGCGTATCAAACATGCCAAACCGAATAAGCATTACAGCCATAGGAATACTAATTCCCACAATCGGGAACATTCTTACAATCAAGAGAGACACATAAATTTGCTCCCTAAAAGCAAACTTGTACCGAGCGATAGCATATCCAGCAAGGCTCCCCACCGACAAAGAAATCAAAATGGTAAGCAATGAAACGATTATACTGTTTTTCAAGGAGCTGGTAGCATTAGGCAAAATACTAAAAAACTGCTTAAAGTTATAGAACATGTCCTTAGGATATGTAAACTCCATAGGCCCTTCTGTAATTGTCTTGGAAAAATCTGCAACAAGCTTTTCCCCTGGAATAGTTACGGCGTACTGCCTTTTGAAGTGAGTTTCAAGCTTTCCGGGATTTTTACTGGTTATAATGGAAATATAGCCTTCCCCGTCGTCGTAAAAAATCTCAAACTCTCCGCTTTCGTTGGGCACAACCTTCACTGTTACGTTAAGCTTTGGCAAAAACGGCTTTGGAAATTCGCTCATCTCTGTAGCGTTGGAAAATGAAACGGTAATAAAAAATACAAGAGGTATGGAAACAAACATAACCATGGCCGCAAGAACGATAGCCATTAAGGTTTTTTGTATAATATTCAGCTTGTTCATTATTTTTCACCTCCGTAGCCTGTTCTTTTGGAAGCCTTAAGATAAATAACGGTGGCAACCAAAACAACGATTGTTGTGAGGAAGGATAAGGTAAAGGCAAGCTTGGAGCTGGTGCCCACACCAGGCACCTCGTCTACATAAAAAGCAATACGTTCAACTAGGAATGGCACTCTGCCGTAGCCCAAAACCATAACAGATATTGCCCAAACCTGAACGGCGGCAATCAAGCGCATAATAACGGAGGTAGTAATTGAAGGCTTAAGTATGGGCAAAACAATATCAGTAAAAATCTGCCATTTGTTTGCCCCAAATGTATACGCCGCCTCCTTTAGCTCCTTTTGTACCCCTTGAAGCCCGGCAATAAGAATAATCATAATGGAAGGCGTAACAGTCCATGTGTCAATTAAAATAATCATAAGCACAGCCCAAAGCCCCTCGGTGCCAAGGAAAACTATTGGGCTTTTTATAAGGTTAAGCTGCAAAAGAATAGTGTTTATCCAGCCGTCCCTAACCAGCCCGGTTTTCCATAGAATAGCAACCGCTGTTGGAGTGATGGCCATAGGAATCATGGAAGCAAACATAAGCAGCTTGGAGCCTTTAAACTTCCGAGAAAGCAAAACCGCCAATGTTAAGGCAATGAGGTACTGTATAACAACAGATACTGCCGCAAACAAAGCCGTATTTATAACAGCCGTACCAAATAGGTCAGAGCCAAACATTAACACGAAGTTACCAAACAGGGTAAAGCCTCCGTTAACATCTGTAAAAACCTCTTTGATTCCAGATAAAACAGGCAGCAGCCAAAAAATTGCATAGTAAAGGAAAACAGGCATGAGCAGCAGGTAGGGGACAGCTTTTTTACTAAACAAAGGCCGCGATTGATTTGTTGCTCTTGAAACTTCATTTGAAACTGTATTCATGATGAAATCCCCCTATTTATTAAAAAAGGAGGATATTTTCACATCCTCCTTTGGGATTGCGGAGAGAATTGTAAACACTATTCTCCCACAGTCCCTAATTTAATCATAAATTAAACCCTTATATTATTTTGCTATTTTTAATTCCTCTAGCTTCTTTTGTGCGCCAGCTAAGAAATCGTCGGAAGGAACCTTCTTGTTTTTAAGCACATCATTAAAAATGTCGCCGAATAAAAGCTTAACTGCGTTCCAGTCAGTATATTCTGTAGCAGGAA
>CAYWBF010000033.1:0-13006 GCA_964456085.1 uncultured Eubacteriales bacterium | reverse complement strand
CAAAAACCGCAATTTAGTCGAACAAAACGTGAAAACTGCTTCGCAATTTAAGCCGCTAAAGCAGCTTGTTCGACTTCGTCGAACTCACGTTATTTAAAGCTTATTTTGATAATGGAAGAACAAAAAAAGATATGAAAACAAAGAAAGCCTATTGGAAGATATTTAATTCTATTCCAATAGGCTTTCTTATTTGTTAATATCCCGATACTTAAAATTATCCGATTTCCTCATTTTACCCATATCCGATTCTTCTGTGGCTTTCCATGGCCGAAATAAACCATACGTTCTCCTAAGCGGCTAATTTTACTTGCACTTTCTATCATCTGCTCATAATCATGATATAGCATAGAAACAGTGGGATAGAACATATTCATCAAAGCATCGCCTACAATTACACCATCTTTACCGAGATCAATGCCGATTGAGCCATTGGTGTGACCCGGTAACGCTATGATTTTTGCATTTATCCCGAAGTCCTTTAGCGTATCCCCGTCTTTTAAGAATCTTTCAGGTTTAAATGGCGGTATTTTATCATAATGAAATGCTTTTTGTGAGAGCGCTAGGACAACTTTACCCGGCAGAGTTTTCGCGTATAAAGGTTGTAACATGTTGTCCTTTATCAGCTCTTCATCTAATGCGCATATAGCAATAGGAACATTTAATTGCTGAGAGAGGAATGCCGCATTTTGGCAATGATCCATATGTGTATGCGTTAAAACAATCAACCGGAGGTTTACTTTGCGGCAAGCCGCTAAAATACTTTCTCGATATTTTGGCCTGGCTGTATCAACAAGTATTGCGTTTCCATTTTCTTCAATAATATAGCAATTTCCGTTGCCGCATTTTATGCGCTGTATTTTTATCATTATTCTTACTCCTATTCCTAATCACGATAGCAGCATACTATAATTTTAAAAACTTAATCACAGTAAATACAACTGTTGAACCGTTTCCAACCAAATTTACAAAAAAATGTTCTGCCATTGGAATATACACATTTTTAGTCTTTACATATGAGATTGTAAGTGGAATGGCAACAATCATTGTTTGCACGATTCCCAACCATGAAAATGAATGCTCCAAGGCATATAGAAACATGCCAAGCAAAAACGTTGTAAGCAGTACAATCTTGCTATCAAATCTAATAATTGCTTTCCTAAAGAACAACTCCTCTGCTAGGGGTGGAAAGATAATAGTAGATATAGCAAACAGCACTAACTGCAACCAATTTTCTCTGGATAATCCAACCATTCCACTGTCCACTCCAGGAAACAATACCAAAAGCAATGCGCTCACCATCAAAGCAAATATCATACCTAATGCAGTCCATAATACAGGAATCCAATAAATTTTTCCACTTTTCAGATGGAGCTTTAGCTCACTAAGCTTAAAATCACCTGCCCTGCAATAAAACACAATAATACCAAGGTAGAAAATAAAATTTGTGTAGATGAAATATTTTTTTGACAAGGTCAAACATGAGATGATAAATAACAGCTCCCATAAAATTGGGAATATAAGTTTTTTAGCATATGCTTGCATTGTTTTTTCTCCTTTAAAGCTTTTATCGGGAAGGCTTGGTTTAACCAAAACATTATACATGAATGAAGTATGTCACCGCAAACAAAAAAATATTATTGCTCATTGACCTTGATTAATCGGTATATGAAATAAGTAGGAGGAGTAGCAAAAATTGTATTTTGCTACTCCCCCTACTGTTGTATTTACTTTCGTTTTTCTATTACGGAATCAATTATACCATAGGCCTTGGCTTCCTCTGCTGTCATAAAATTGTCACGATCTGTATCTCTCTCTATTTCCTGAAGTGTTCTTCCTGTATTTTGGGCAAGAATACTGTTTAGTCTCTGCTTATTCTTTTGTATAAGGTCTGACATAATCTTTATGTCGCTGGCTTGGCCTTTAATTCCACCCGATACTGCAGGCTGATGTATCATAATCTCGGCATTAGGCAAAGCAAACCGCTTGCCCGGAGTCCCTGCCGCCAACAAGAACGCCCCGAAGCTTGCCGCAAGACCTATGCATATGGTTGAAACATCGCATTTGATAAAGTTCATTGTATCAAATATGGCGAACCCAGCTGTTACAGAACCCCCGGGGCTGTTGATATAAAGGTTTATATCTTTAGAAGGGTCTTGGCTCTCCAAAAACAACAGCTGTGCTGTTATCAAGCTCGCAGTCGTGTCGTTCACTTCTTCACCTAAGAAAATTATTCTGTCTGCTAATAATCTTGAAAAGATGTCATAACTTCTTTCGCCTCTGTTTGTTTGCTCGATTACAAATGGTATTGTACTCATGCGGCCATAACCTCACAATTATGATAAGATTCATAAAGTTTGATAGAATTAATTTGAGACGACAATCTTCCAAGCTTCGGTATATGGACTTTTATTGCTCTGTATTCTTGCGGTGGACAGCCATATAACTGATGAAACGCATAAGTAAACGACTGTTGGGAGTTGTAATTTGCGGCGAAAGCAATTTCTACAATGGGCATTTGAGTATAAACGAGCTTCTCAGCCGCCACAGTGAGCCTTCGCATTTGGATATACTTGCATATAGTGTATCCCATTGTCTCTGAAAACACCCTATTCAAATGAAATTTTGAGTATCCTGCTTTTCTTGCTATTTCATCCAAGCTTAGATGTACTTCAAGATTGTTCTCTATATAGTCAACTACTTTATCAATTGTATTTTTGTTTTCCATACTCACACCCCGTTCGTATTGTTTTATTAATCATATCATGATTTATTATACAAGTCTTAAGAAAAATTGCTATATTTAAAACACAAAAAAGGCTTTTAGGCATTAAAAAAACAACACCTAAAAGCCAATTATTATTAATTCAGAACCATAAGGCTCTTACATTAAAATTCTTATATGAATAAGCCGGTTACTGTTTTTACCAACTTATTGTTTGTGTATTTACTTATTTACCTGCATCAGTCTATCGGACCAGCCCTTATAGATTATGGGAAATTCTACCTCAAATATCTCTGTACCCCTAAACAGTATTTCTACTGCGCCGGCTTTAAGAGTAAGCCTTTTCTGAGCTTGAATTAAAATAGACCTCTACAAAAATAATAAAATGGATAGCTTATATGCCTTTGACAGCTTGCTACATAGGTTACGCTTTATATAGCCAGAGCCTGTTCAAAGCTGTGCATGTGCTTTAAGCTGATTTATTTATACAGCTTTCACTCGGCATATTCCAGAGGAATTAATCATTATTTTGGGTGTATCTCTTTTTACTGTGCAAGATGTTTGTCGTTTCTATGACATACCTGTAGTATATTGTCTAATTGCGCCAAAAAATAAAAGATTTATTTGACCTCTTTTGTGCCAGTTGGTATAATCAGGAAAAAAGGAGGAGATTAAAAAATGGAGTTTAAACTAAAAAGGCTATATTCATTTGTCATTGCAATTGTTTTATTATTTACTATAACTGTTCCGGCGTTGGCGAAGGACGATATTTTATACACAGTCACAGACGGAACGCCGTTAACGGGTAATTTTGCTATTTTTATTAACACGTCCCCAACAAGCACAGGCACAACAGGGCCTGTTAATGTACAGACAGGAACAATAAATATGTCAGAACAATTTCAAGATTACGCTGAAAGCCTAGCAGCCGACGAGTTTGAAAACAAAATTAAAGAGGATAAGGCTAAAATACTTGCGGAATTGCAAGAAAAATTAAATGGCAAAGCATCAGATATGCTTCAACCATTCTTACGCCAGTCAAATGCATTAAGTGTTGACAATTTGGAGCCTTATAAAATAATTACAGACGAAAACGGTAACGAGCAAATTTTATACTCCAAAACCTTTGATGATGACTTCGCCTCTATCGACTACAATGCGCTCGAAAGACAATCAAGCCTAACTCAGCCCCAATATTATACTGTTGGAGAAACAAAAACTGTTGCAGTTATGGTAGGCAATACACCCTATAGGGGGACTATGCAATGCAAATATGTAGGTAATTACTGTACTGTATGGAGCTTAGTCGGTGATTCCACACCCCCTCAATTAACATATAAAGCAGTTGCAGATAGCTTTGATTACAGTGTGTATTCTAAAATGGTAACAAATTACGGCGCAGTAAACGACGTTGACAGAGATGGTAAGCTGGCAATTTTTTATTATAATTTGCCCGAAACGGGTATTGGAGGTTATTTTTGGAGCGGTGATATGGTAGGAACATATTTTCCTCCTACTGATGGTATACACATTGACAATACATATAATTCTTCTATTGCTATTTCAACACTGGCCCATGAAATGCAACATGCTGCCAATTTTTCATATAAGTATAACAACAGGCTTAATCAACCTGAATCATGGGTTAACGAAATGCTTTCCGAATCCACAGAATATGTTATTTTTGGGGAAAATCCAAGTGGAAGGCTTAATACATACAACACCGACTTATATAAAAGGTTTGCAAAGGGCAAGCCTGTAGCCACATGGGAAGGCTCCCTTGATGATTATGCAATGGTAAGCCTTTTCGGAAATTATTTACGCATTCATACAAATTCTACAATATTTTCTGAAATTCTAAAAAGCTCTGACTCCGGGTATCTTGCCATAGAAAAAGCATGGAAAAAATATTACCCTTCATCAAGCTGGGAAGATTTGATTACCAAATTTCGCATAGCCTTAGTAGCAAAGGAAGCTTCAGGGTTGTATGGCTTTAAGGGAAATTCTTTTTACAACGGCATAAAGGTGCATAACTATTCTATCGCAGGTTCTCAAAATATTATGCTTCAAACCGGTATATATAAAGGTGGCGGTGCTGCTGTTGCTGTTAAAACAACTATGCCCTTTACTCCTTCCTCCAGCATGAGCAGCTTTGTTAGAGCCTTTGGCATATCGGCAGGTGTTACAGTCCCGGAAACAGAGTATAAGGTAACCATTGCTTCAATGACAAACGGCACTGTAAGAGCCAATCCAACATCAGCAAAAGCGGGAGCGTTTATAAATCTAACAGTATCTCCTTCTTTTGGGTATACCCTACAGCCAGGCTCCCTAAAATACAACAATACCACAATAACAGGCACCAGCTTTAATATGCCTTCCCAAAACGTCACAATATACGCTAATTTTATAAAGTCCTCCAGCGAGTCTGAGGATGCTGATGACCCAATTGCACCTGAAACTGATTTTGCTATAGTCAAAAATTACACTGATAACTCCATAATAATTACAGACTACACGGGCACGGCAGATAGGGTTGGTATCCCTCCAACAATAGGCGGCTTGCCTGTTAAGGAAATTGATTCCTTTGCCTTTAGCGATAAGGATGTTATAAGCGTAACTATTCCAAGCAGTGTACAAAAGCTGGGAGCATTTGTATTTGATTGCTGCTATAATTTAACAAGGGTTAAAATGGGTGACAATATAAAAGAAATAGGCATGTATTCATTTTCAGAGTGCATAAGCCTAACTACAGTTAAATTGCCTAAGGCACTTACTCAAATAAGCCAAGGGTTGTTCTATAAGAGCAAAAGCTTTAAGAATGCTATAGTATTTGAGAATGTAAATAGTGTTGTAGAATCGGCTTTTTCAGATGTTAGCGAGGACCTTACAATATACGGTATAGCCAATTCCTTCATTCATACCTATGCAAGATATAGTGGTATACCATTTGTTGTCTACACCGAAACCGTCCCAGCAGGCAAGGTAGCGTTTGCTGTGCAAAAGGCTACAGGTGCGGCAGGAGCAGAGGTTACTGTTCCTATTAATATAACAACTAACAATGGTTTTTCCGGTGCTACTCTAAGCTTTGCATACGACTCCACAAAGCTTGAATATGTAAGCACGGAAAAAGGTTCGCTATTATCCAGTGCCAACACTTCCTATAATAATAGCGGCAATACTGTAAAGCTGATAAGCGTGTCAACCTCAGACATTAAGACTACAGGAAATATGTATAATATTGTATTCAAGATAAAAAGCGGAGCATCTGGAGAAATTACCAGCAACAGGCTGTCTGTTGTAGAGCTTATTAACAGCTCTTATATAAATGTAGATTCTACTATATCCCAAGGCAGTATAGTTATAGGCGGTGCTTTCTTATTAGGCGATGTTAATAAGGACGGGGTTATTACCTCTGTAGATGCGCTTATGGCTTTGAAGTTTGCTTCGGGCAGTCAAACGCCTACAGCGGAGCAGAAGCTTTCGGCAGATATGAACGGTGATGGGGAGATTACATCGGCAGATGCACTTAAAATTTTACGGCTGGCATCGGGAAGTGAAAAAAGCTTAAGTGATGAGGAGCTTTTAAAAAGCCTTTATGAAGACATAGCGCCTGAAGAACAGGAAAATATAGTTGTAGAATAATTTATAGGGAGCGAAATGCAATGAAAAAACTTATCTTTGGACTATTTTTATTTCTCGCCATACAGACTGTATGTTTTACTGCCTATGGTGCTGTTTCTTTAGGAATCACTGATAAATCTGCAAGAATAACGGAAACCGTAGATTTAACCTTGAATGTAGGAGAAAATTCTAGGCTGGGTGCCGCTACTATTGTTATTTCCTATGAAACCGGCTTCGTTGATCTGTTAAGTGCAGAAAAGCCTTCTTCTATGCCAGGCATTATTGACATTAATAATAAAATACCGGGGCAAATTAAGCTAAGCTATATTAATCAATATGGGCTTATAACCGGCGGTTCTATTCTTAATATGAAGTTTAAGGTGAAATCAGACGCAGAAGATGCTGTCCCCTTATCTGTTAAGGTTACGGAATTTGTATCCTCGGATTATGAGACAATACAGTATTCAGTTTCAGAAGGCAAAATAATTGTTGCTGACGGTATGCCTTGGCGTAAGCTTGATGCTTTAACTGCTAACGATGTGAGCACCAAGGAGAGTCATGGCTTAAGAATTATGTTTAACACTGAAATTACAAAGGCAAGTGCTACGGAGCACATAAAAATAAAAAAGAAAAGCGACTTATCACAAGCAATTAATACAATGACTGTTATTAGTGAAAAAATTGTTTACATAAGACCCATAGGCGGATTTGCAGCTAATACACAGTATGTGTTGGAGATTGGGGGCGGAGTTACTGCTGTTGGAGGTGGAGCTTTAGGTGGTACGGCTATCTATGAGTTTACTACTGGTAGTAATCCTTCCCAGATGATTACGCTTGATTCAGCTAGTGGTGGCGGTGAAGTGTAGCTCCATCAAGTTTTATTAATGCAATAAAAAAAGTCCGGTATTTTATGTTTTGACATAAAGTATCGGACTTAATTTTTATAGTTGGTGAGCGGATTGTTTATCTGTATTTGGATTATGGTTACATTGTTCGAGTGAAATTTTGAGTAAACGGCAATAATCTCTCTGTGCTTCAATCTCACACTCAGCAATCAGCCTATTAAATGGCTCATCAGTAGGATATTTGGCTCCTTGAGCAGTAATAAGTGCAGAAATATACTCATGGCGCATTACAGGTGGAATTGAAATAATACAATAACCCTTGTTAATAAGTATTAGGTTCATTAATAACCGTGCTGTACGTCCATTGCCGTCTTCAAAGGGGTGAATGTCTACAAGCCGTCTATGAGCATAAGCCGATAGTAGAACAGGGTGCATAGTATCCACTTTAGCGTTTAATTCATAAACATACTCCTTCATCAGAGTAGGAACCTCCACAAATGACGAGGGCACATATTCTGTACCTGATACAAATACCTGATGCTTGCGATATTGTCCTGCTCGCTCAATATCAATACCAGTATAGAATAAATGATGAAGCCGTAAAATAACTTCTTCGTCTATATTTAAGCTATCAGAACGTGCAACAGTAAGCATAAAATCATATGCTTTTGCATGACCTGTAGCTTCATAAAAATCCTTAATAGGCTTACCGCCTACTGTTATTCCGTCCTCAAGCAGCACCTTTGTTTCAGTTAAGGTTAGTGAATTGCCCTCAAGGGCGTTGCTTGAAAACGTTGTTCCTATTTTAAAATACTGGTCTAATTCTCGTACTTCTGCCGGTGTTAGTGGTCGGTGTTTGTTAATTGTATCTTTGTATGCGTCAATCTTTTTAATTAAATCTACAAGCTCCATTTATTCACCACGCTTTATTTTTTTATAATTATACCATGATTATTGCCTTGTTTATATAGCTTGATTACTTAATTATGCAAATTGCTTCAACCCAGCTTTTAAAAGCTCCAATAAAAAATCGCATGTAAGAGCCACTAAAATAATCCAGTAGCTCTTCATGCGATTTTTTTACTTTACAAGCAGCTTTCGGTAAGGATAATTAAAAATAAGGTTAAAAGTTACCCCTACACCCTAATGCTTAGCCTCCAAATCAATTGTATTAAGATCCTTAATGCTCTCCCGAGTATTCCCCACCAAGCCGACGATATTATAATCCTTAGCCATTGGGTCATACTTAATGCTTTTTACAAAGCGGAAGTTTTGTATTTCACCTGTGCTTTTTACATGGACACGAGGGCCTGTGCAGTGGTGCTTTTTGTCTCCGAACAGAATATGGTTATCATCAAAGTATGTAACAGGAATATCACGGGCAATACGCTCGTTAACCCAAGCCTCCATAGCTTCTATATCTATATCGGGTTCTTCGTCAAATTTCAAAATAAATCCATGGCGTACATCTCCATGTACATATTTAAAAATCTCATTATCCCACAAAAAGCGTTCGGCTAAATCCTCAGCCGTATGCGCCATTTGTCTGTACCTGTTTGATTTAAAAACAACGTCCACAACATCAGCAGGTTCAGGGCCGAAAATAGTTGGGCGAGTGACAATGATTTCTTCACCTATACCCACAAGCAGCTCGGCGTTAATTTTTAAAACAGGGTAAATTAAGTCAAAATGCTCTACAATAACACGCTTGCCCTTGTTAACCGCCTCTAAAATGGCATCTGCCAGCACACCGATTTGAGTAAACGCCATTTCAAAGCGAATATCCAAATGGTAAGTATGGCTGGAATAAAACCTATTTTCTTCTTGGTCTAAAATGGGGAGTGGACGAACATTTACGCCATTGTCGTCATTAGAAAGCTCAAGTCCCGGGAACATGCCCTTAACAAGCATGCTTTTCCCCGAGCCAGGCTCGCCGATTATCCCAATAAGACGGTCAAAGGGTGACAGGTGGCGCTGAGATATTTGCATAGCAATGTTAGTTAACCTCTCCTGCCCACGGGGCGCAAAATAGACGCTATACAAATGGTTTTCCTGAATAATAGATAACGGCATAATAACCCTCCTTTATAAAATATCAATGTAAACTAACCAATTCCAAAATACGTTCTCTTAAAAACATAAGTGAGCCTCTGTCTGTTTGATAGTTATACTGAATAATACTGCCATCACGCTGCTTAAACTGCTGTATATGCTCCAAAGCTTCCTTATTGGTAAAGCTTAAATAATTTGGACTAACAATAAGAACATCTGTATTCTTCAAAAAATCCTCAAAATCAAATTTTTCAGCAACAAGATGGCTAACAACCTTATTACCGCTCTTAGAATACTTTTCAATACCGTTTTTTGCAATACGGGCAAAGCGTGGGCTTTGGCACCATATTCCAATATTAGCATCTAGCGAGATTCCGTTTAACTCCATAATAGTTTGGTCACTTGTAGTCATAACCACCTTAGCAATATTAGCAGCCTCTTGATACAAAATATCCGTCAGCAGCTCATAGTGGGTATGGGTAGTAACAATAATGTCGTAGTTGCCAATAAGCTTAAAGGGAGAACGCTGAACATTATCCAGCAAAAAGTTAACAATATTAATACCATGAATATCCAACAGCTGGTTTTCTATTAAAGAAATGGATTCGGGGTTGCAGTCTACAATAGCCACAATAATTTTTTCCTTGTTTTCCTGACGCTTAAGAATACTAAGCCCGAATAATATTTCTATTTCACGATAAGAAAACCCTAGGTTTAACAATTCGTCAAGCATATTGTCTATAGCGTCCTCAGCACGTTCCTTTTTGCTTATAAGGGTGTTTTCCTCGGCTGTATCACGGATAAACGTGCCACGTCCTTGGGTCATTTCAATCATGTTCATTCTTTGAAGCTCGTCATAAGCACGTCGTATGGTTCCCACGGACAGACCGGTAGAATCTGCCAGCTCACGCACAGTGGGAAGCTTAAAGCCGCCTTTGATTTGCCCGGACTGTATACAAGAATGAATATGATATACAACTTGAATATAAATAGGCGTAGTAGAATTTTTATCAATAGAAAAGTTAATTAAATTATTAATGACTATGTCACCTTCCTTTTAAATTTCCTTCCCTACGCCTTTACAATCGTCACTTTGCAAAAAAGTTTACAAAAATGGTAATAGTGGTTGCGTTTACAAAGTCTATAAAAAGACTGCCTACAAGAGGCACGATAAAGAAAGCGCGTGGGGCAGGGCCTAGCTTAGAGGTTATTGCTTGCATATTTGCTATGGCGTTTGGAGTAGCGCCCATTCCAAAGCCGCAGCTCGCCGACGACATTACTGCCGCCTCGTAGTCTTTTCCCATTATGTTAAACGTTATAAAATAAGCAAAAAGCGCCATTAGCACTGTCTGCCCAAGTAGCATTACAACCAACGGTACGGCCAGGTCTGCCAGCTGCCAAAGCTTTAGGCTCATAAGAGCCATGGACAAAAATATGGATAAGGATACGTTGCCTAATATTTCTACTACGTCAGTTGAAATTGTAAAAAAGTCTGTTAAATCTGAAATATTTCTTATTACTGCCGCCGCAAGCATCGCCCCTATATAAGATGGGAAGGTCATGCCTGTTTTTTGCAGCAAGCTGGAAATGAAGGTGCCTATACCAGCTGCAATAAACAACAACGAGAAAGCAGCCAGCATTTCCTCTGTGGAGAAATCAGGTACTTCTTCAACAACAAAGGCGTTATCCTCTTTAAATTTTCCGGTATGGCTTTTAAGGTTGTGCTTTCCTATAAGCCTCTTTGCAATAGGGCCGCCTATTACACCGCCCATAACAAGTCCAAAGGTTGCGGCGGCCAGCGCTACGGTTGTGGCGCCTTCCACACCGTAGACCTCCGTAAACAAGGGGCCAAAGGAGCCGGCCGTACCATGCCCTCCAATCATTGGGATTGAGCCCACACATAATCCAAGGAGTGGGCTTAGCCCGAACAATCCTGCTAAGGATACACTTAAAACATTTTGTAATATAACAAGCAAGGTACATATAGCTAAGAATATTATAACTTGAAGACCGCCGATTTTAAGCAGCTTAAAGCTGGCTGTAAAACCTATGCTTGTAAAAAATAGGGTCATAAAAACACGCTGCATAGTATCATCTACAGTTACGGTCATAGTATCAGAAAGGTTTAGAGCAAGTGTACAAAGAGCAAATAACATACCGCCTATTACAGGGGCGGGGATACAATACTTTTCAAAGATAGAAAATTTTTTCCTAATAAGTTGACCAACAAAAAAACAGCAACAGCCATTGCAACCGATTGGTAGAGATCCAGCTTCAGTTCCATAATATACACCCCTATTTATATTTATAAAAGTCACTCCCCAAGCTGTCTACAACTACGATTAGCGGAAAGTCTTCTACATACAGTCGGCGTATTGCTTCAGTGCCAAGCTCATCAAAGGCAATAACCTCTGCGCTCTTAACACACTTTGCAATCAAAGCGGCAGCACCGCCAACGGCTGCTAAATATAAACCGGAATGCTTTACTATTGCATCAATGACCTCTTGCTTGCGAAACCCCTTTCCAATCATAATTTTTAAACCTTTTTCTATAAGCACAGGTGAATAAGCGTCCATTCGTCCGCTTGTGGTTGGGCCGCAGGAGCCTATAGGCTTGCCGGGCTTGGCAGGAGTAGGGCCTGCGTAGTATACTGCTTGACCGGTAAAGTCGAAGGGCATAGGGCTGTTGTTTGATATAAGCTCAACTAATTTTTTGTGTGCGGCATCACGGGCAGTGTATATGTATCCGGTTAGGTATACCATATCCCCTGCCTTTAATGATTTTATAGTATCATCAGAAATAGGCGTTTGTAAATTAATTTTATTTGTGTTGTTTGTATTTGCTTTTTCCATATTTAACCTCCTACAACTCAACCTCAAGATGCCGTGTAGCATGGCAGCTTATATTAACAGCAACAGGCAAGCCAGCAATATGAGTAGGGAAAGTTTCTATACTTACCCCAAGGGCAGTAGTTTTCCCGCCAAAACCCGATGGGCCAATGTTTAATTCATTTATTTTAGCAAGCAGCTCTCTTTCTACACCTGCCCAAAAAGAGTCTTGATTTATTACGTTAAGAGGGCGAAGTAGAGCTTTCTTGCTTAGTAAAGCGGCTTTTTCCATAGTACCACCTACGCCTACGCCTACAATTATTGGAGGGCAGGGGTTTGCTCCTGCGTTGAAAACAGTGTCAATAACAAACTGCTTTACACCCTCTAGGCCGTCAGAGGGTTTTAGCATTTTTACACCGCTCATATTTTCGCTGCCGAAGCCTTTTGGGGAAAGGTGAAGCTTTATTGTTTTGCCGGGTACTATGTCGTAGTGAATAACGGCCGGGGTGTTGTCCTTTGTATTTTCACGTCTTATTGGGTCTTTAACTACTGATTTGCGTAAATAGCCTTTTTCGTAGCCACGTCTAACGCCTTCGTTTATGGCGGCGGTGATTTCTCCGCCTGTAACTGCAACTCCTTGGCCAACTTCTGCAAACACAACAGCCATTCCTGTGTCCTGACAAATGGGCACTGCGTCACAAGCGGCAATGTCTGCGTTATCTATAAGCATATTAAGAATATTTTTTGCAAGAGCATTTTCTTCGGCGGCTTCGCCTTTGATAAAAGCTTCTTTAATATCTGGATTTAAGTAATAATTGGCGTTTATACATAATTTTTCTACTGCCTCTGTGATTTCTGAAGCCTTAATTTGACGCATTTCAAAAAAATTTTCTCCCAAGATAGCACCTCCTAGTTAAAAAGAAAAACCGTGGGGGTT
>CAYWBF010000032.1:0-13255 GCA_964456085.1 uncultured Eubacteriales bacterium | reverse complement strand
AAAAAAACGATATGGCAGAGCTGCTGGCTATTTCGCCAGCTTTATGACCTCCCATTCCGTCGGCTACAATAAACAGGTTTGGCAAAGCACCTATTTTTTCTAAGGAAATAAAAATTGAATCCTCATTATTGGCACGTATGCATCCGGTATCAGTCTTACCAATGGCAACCATATTTTTAATACATCCTCCTTTCAAACACTGCAACCCAAACTTTCTGCCCTAGGACAGTCCAAGTAAGCTACCACCTACTGGAAGTAAGTGGTTTGAAGCCTCCAGTTAAAACCTTGGGGGAGCTACACTCCCCCAAACCCCCTAGTGACAAGCTGACCACAGGCGGCGTTTATATCGCTGCCCATTTTTTTTCTGACTGTAGCTTCTATCCCCATAGCCTTAAGCTCCTTGGCAAAGCTGTTTACCGCTTCCTCGGAGGCACCCTTAAAGCCGCTGCTTGCGTCGTTTAATGGAATAAGGTTCACATGGCTTAAGGAGTGCCTTAGCTTTTGCCCAAGCTCTACTGCATGAGCCAGCTTGTCATTTAGACCTTCTATTAGTGCGTATTCGTAGGTAACACGTCTTTTGGTTTTCTCGGAATAATGCTTGCAGGCCTTTAGCAGATTGTCCATGGAGTTTGAAACGGCCACAGGCATAAGCCTTTTTCTTATTTCGTCGTTGGGTGCATGAAGGGAAACCGCTAGATTAATTTGCAGGTTAAGCTTAGCAAGGTCGTAAATTTTGGGGACAATACCGCAGGTAGACAGTGTAATATGCCGCTGACCGATATTAAGCCCTTTGTCGGAATTTATCAGCTCAATAAATTTCATTGTATTCTTAAAATTATCCAAAGGCTCACCGCTGCCCATTAAAACAATATTGTCAATACGCTCTCCGGCATCCTTCTGCGCCAGCATAACTTGGGCGCACATTTCGCCGGGGGATAGGTGCCTTATAAAGCCATTTTTTCCTGAGGCACAAAACGCGCAATTCATTTTACAGCCTGCTTGGGTAGAAAGGCATAGAGTGCTCCCATGGTTAAACCTCATAAAAACGCTCTCTATATAAACAGGAGATTCTAGGCTATCTGTCCCTGCGCTTTCGATTAAGAATAAATACTTTATAGTATCGCTGTTTTTTGAGACGAGCTTTTTAGCAATGGATATTTGAGGAATAAAACAGCGGTTCTGTAGCTCCTGCTGCAAAGCCTTGGAAAGGGTAGTCATTTTGCTGAAATCAGTGACACCCTTTTGGTTAACCCACTGAAAAACTTGAAGTCCACGAAATGGCTTCTCTCCCAGAGTCTCCACAAATGACTGCATTTCCTCCAAGGATAAAGACGATATATCAATTTTGCCGTTCATATTAATTCCTTGCGCTTTCTTTTTTAAATTTGGCTATAAAGAATCCGTCGGAGGATTCTGTGGGAAAGAGGGTTTCAACCCTTTCAAGTGTAAAGTCTCCACCGCATTCCTGTAAAAACCGTTCTACATTATCCTCATTTTCAGACTTGGAGATTGTACAGGTAGAATAAACAAGTGTTCCCCCTGGTTTTACATAGTCGGCGGCGTTTTTTAAAATACGCTGCTGAATGACAGACAATTCTTTTATATCCTTTTCCTGCTTTGTATATTTAATATCCGGCTTCTTGCTTAAAATGCCAAAGCCTGAGCATGGAGCATCTACTAACACGCAATCCGCTATATTTATTTTTTTACTGTTAAGCTCCTTTGCGTCGGCAATCTCCGTTTTTATTATGGATATGCCTAGCTTTTGCGCTCCGTCCTTAATTAATTTTATTTTATGAGGATGAATGTCCGAGGATATAATCTCCCCCTTATTTCCCATAATAATAGCGGAAAGGAAGGACTTTCCTCCGGGAGCGGCACACATGTCGAGGACGGTATCCCCTGCCTTTGGATTAAGGGCAGTCACCGCCTGTATGGAGCTTTCGTCAATTATTAGGAAAAGTCCCTCTCTTAAAGATGGGCTGTCAAGGCTAAGCCCTTCTTTTATAATGAAGGAATTTTCAAGCCGTCCTTCCTCAAGCGTTACCCCTTCATCTGTCAGTCTTTGAATTAACTGCTCCTTTGTTGTCTTTAAGGTGTTTACAAAAATAGAAACCTTATGTGGAATACTATTAGCTTCGCATATATTTAAAATTTCTTCTTTAGTTAAAAAAGTCTCAAAATATTTGACTATCCACATGGGATAGGAATAATAGATTGAAACATAGGAAGTAAAATCCTTTTTTACGTCCGGATATTTTATATCGCTAAGGCTACGCTGTATTCCACGCAAAACCCCGTTAACAAACCCAGTCAGTCCCGATAACCCTCTACCCTTGGCTATTTCCACAGCCTCATTAATAACAGAGTAAGCCGGGATTCTATCCAAAAAAGCAAGCTGATATACAGAAGCCCTTAATATACCTAAAATTAAGGGCTTTAGTTTTTTTGTAGGGGTTTTGGATTGGTTGTTTATGATGTAGTCGATTCTTATAAGGTTACGGAGTGTACCGTTGACTATTTCCGTTACCAGCGCCTTATCCTGCTGGCTTAGTGTCTCACCTTGGAGGGCTGTTCTTAGGGTTATATTATTATATGCCCCATTTTCCGTAACATTAATAAGTATATCTACCGCTGTATCTCTTGCAGTTTTAGCTTTGTTCCTTTTCAAAAAATGCACCTGCCGCTTCCACGTCTTTGCCTATTTGAGCAATAAGCTCATCAATACTGCCGAATTTTGTTTCTTCTCTTAGTCTTTTATAGAAAAATACGGCTATTTCCTCACCGTAAATGTTTTTGTCAAAGTCAAAAATGTATGTTTCTACAGTTTTCTGCTCACCCTTTACTGTTGGGTTAAAGCCTATGGAGGTTACGCTGTTAAAAAATGCTCCTCCGATTTTAGCCTTTGTGGCGTACACACCGTTTTCGCAAATCAACTTATTTGCTTGTGGGATAATGTTTGCTGTGGGGTAGCCAATAACAGCTCGCCCAAGCTTCTTCCCATGGGAAACTGTTCCGCTGATAAAGTAAGGCCGCCCCATATATGCCTCTGCATTGGCAAAATCATTGTTCATTATATATTTTCTTATTCTGCTGGAGCTTACCTTTTCTCCGTCCATCATACAATGAGGCAGTATTTTTACATCTACGCCCTTTTCCGAGGCAACCCTCGCCAGCAGACGGCAATCCCCCTGCTGGTTTCTTCCGAATTTAAAGTCTTCTCCCACTACTATAAGCTTTGCCCGTAAATGCTTAATTAACACCTCTGACACAAAATCCTCAGGCAGCATATAGGCAAGCTCATCAAAAGGGTACTCTATAAAAATGTCTACACCCAAGTCGTTTATAATATATGCCTTCTCCTGTGAAGTTAAAATGGTGCTGTGCCCAATCTTTTTAAAAAAAACGCTTGGGGGCTGGGAAAAGGAGAACACCACAGAGCTTATGCTCTGGGCTGTAGCCGCATTTGTTACCTCATTAATAAGCTGTCTGTGACCTAGATGAACCCCGTCAAACTTGCCTACTGTTACAGCGGTATGCTTATTTTGAATAATCTGCTTGGTTTTTATATGTATCATACTTTTATTCCCCATAAGGTAACGGCTGGGGTTAAGTAGCTCTCCCCTGCCAAATAGATTCCCGCTAAGTTTTTTTCATGGTCAAATAACAAAAGCTTTTCTCCGGCTGTGAAGCCTTCCTCCGCTTTTACTTTATCAAGCCTAATTTTTCCTCCGTTATATAAAATCCGTGTAGTCTCCGGCTGGGCGTATGCTTTTTTAAGAGAAAGCATTTCCTCTGGCGGAATAAGAATTTTGTGAAGCTCACCGTCAGCTACAAGAGCCTTAAAGTCGCCAAGCTTTACAGCCTTATCCACTGTAAATCCGCCTGCCCGTGTTCTTACAAGGTCGGACATAGCACCGCCACAGCCTAGCTTTTCACCTATATCCTTGCATAAGGTTCTAATATAGGTGCCCTTGGAGCAAGCCACGTTAAATTTCACGGTAGGATTTGGGATTTCGTTATTAATCTCTAATATTTCTAAGGAGAGAATTTTTACTGCTCTCGGCTGACGCTCTACAACCTTACCCTGTCTTGCCAAGTCATAAAGCCTTTTACCGCCTATTTGTACAGCGGAATACATAGGGGGGATTTGGGAATATTCTCCAAGGAATGAAAGCACAGCTTCCTCTATCTCCTTGCATGATAAGCTAACCTCACGGCTGTTTATTACAGTTCCGGTTGTATCCTCTGTATCCGTTTCTATCCCAAGTGTAAGCTCTGCCCTATATTCCTTACTTTCCCCGGAAATATAGTCTGCAAGCTTTGTAGCCTTACCTATACAAATAGGCAAAACCCCCTCACAGCCGGGGTCAAGTGTACCGCCATGACCTACTTTTAGTCTATTTAGGGTTTTGCGAACGATACTAACCACGTCGAAGGAGGTATAGCCCTTTTCCTTATAAATATTAATAAATCCCATTGGCTCTTTATTATTCATTTGCGCTTAATTCCTTTATTACCTCATTAATTATTTGCTCCACAGCTTTTTCCATAGTGGCGTTAATTGTACAGCCTGCTGCGCTTTTGTGACCGCCGCCGCCGAACCTTCCGCACACTTTATTAACAAGAATAGTTCGTGAGCGCAGGCTTGCCTTTACCTGCTCGTTTCCACGCTGGCTTATGAGTATAGCTACTTTTGTGCCCTTAATGTTGATTAAAAATTCTGCTATGCCCTCCAAGTCGGCAACGGTTGCACCACATTCCTCCATGTCAGCGCTGGTTAGTGCAGTGTAGGCTATGCCTTGTGGCTTTACGATTTTCATGTTGCTTATGGCTCGCCCGAAGATTTTTGCTTCTTCCTCGGAGCGTCTGTATAGAATTTCGTTGTAAATATTATTGAAGCCGATTTTAAATTCCAGCAGGCTTGCCGCCAGTCTATAGGTTTCTGCTGTGGTTATGCCATGCCTAAACCCTCCTGTGTCAAAGACAATGCCGCCGTAAACCGCCGAGGCAATGTCCTTATCCACAGGTACAAGAAAATTAAAAATTTCAAATACAAGCTGACTGGTAGAGGAAGCCGCAGAATCAATAAAGTTCCAGTCGCCAAAACGGGTGTTGTCTACATGATGATCAATGTTAATTACCCTTTTGGCTCTTTTAAGAAGTGTTTCGCACCCTGCACCCACACGCTCTGCTCTGCCGCAGTCCAGTACGATTACCGTATCCACAGTGATGTCCTCGGGACTGCCCTTGTATATAAGCTCTTTCCCAGGAATCACATCAAACCGCTTGTTGTACTCCTCCAGAAAAATATAAGCCTTCTTGCCCATTTTTTTCAAGCACATGCCCACAGTCAAGCTGGCGGCTACGGCATCTCCGTCGGGAGTGGTATGGGCGCAAACTGCTATTTCGTCGCTGTCATCAATAAGCCTTAGTATGTCAATGGCGGCTCGCCTTTTCATTACCGCCGCCGAATTTTCTCTATATGGCTCATCATAGCTATTCATCGCTACCTCCATCTGCTTCCTTGTTTTCACTGGCAGAATTAATCTCGTTTATAATCTTGTTAATTCTAATGCCTATCTCTAGTGAATCGTCAAGCACAAATGAAAGCTGGGGGGTGTTTCTAAGGTTAACACTCTTTGCCAGCTCTCTGCGTATGAATCCTGTGGCGTTTCCAAGTCCCTCCATAACAGCCTTTTTTTGCTCCTCGTCACCCATGACGCTAACGTAAATCTTGGAAAACTTTAAATCCTGGGTGGTATTTACCTTAATAACCGAGGTCATGGCGTTAATACGAGGGTCCTTTAAGCCACTGCGAATAATTTCCGCTACTTCCTTTTTAATTTCATCGTTGGTTCTCATTAATCTATTATTATTTTTCATAGGTATCCTCCATAAATTCCATTAAATAATTGCTATGTTATATATTGCAATATTTAATGGAATTTATACGGAAGGGCATATGCCCCTCAAAAATACGGGTGTGTTTATTTTAGCCGATTCCATGTCTTACTTTCTTGGAATTTCTTCCATAATATAAGCCTCTACAGAATCGCCTTCCTTAATATCGTTAAACTTAGTGAATAGTAATCCACATTCATAACCGGCGGCTACTTCCTTTACGTCGTCCTTGAACCTTTTGAGTGTATCAAGTGTTCCGTCGTAAACAACCTTTCCGTTTCTAACTATTCTGAACTTGGCGTTTCTCTGGAATTTGCCCTCAGTAACATAAGAGCCGCCTATAGTGCCTACGCCAGACGCTTTGAAAAGCTGACGAATTTCTCCGTGGCCTATTACCTTCTCTGCAAATTCTGGGTCAAGCATACCCTTCATAGCGGCGGAAATATCCTCTATGGCGTTGTAAATAATTCTGTAAAGTCTTACATCTACCTTTTCCGTATCGGCTACGGCTCTTGCTGTGGCGTCCGGCCTTACGTTAAAGCCGATAATGATTGCATTGGAAGCGGAGGCAAGCATAACGTCAGATTCTGTTATGGCTCCAACACCACCGTGTAAGATTCTTACTCTAACAGCATCGTTGGTTAAGCGCTCAAGGGAGCTTTTCACAGCCTCAACAGAGCCTTGTACGTCGCCTTTTACTACAATATTTAAATCTTTTACGTTTCCGGCTTGAATCTGGTTAAACAAGTCGTCAAGTGATACCTTGCTTGGGGTGTCCTTAATAAGCTCTAGTCTGCCCTTGGCTATAATGGATTCCGCTACCTGTCTTGCGTACTTCTCGTTCTGAGCAACGAAGAATAAATCTCCGGCTAAAGGTACTCCCGACAAGCCCAGTATTTCCACAGGTGTTGAAGGTGTTGCTACTTTTACCTTGTTACCTTTATGGTCAAGCATTGCTCTTATACGACCGAAGGTGCCGCCGCAAACTAGTGGGTCGCCAATGTTTAAGGTTCCGTCTTTCACAAGCACAGTAGCTACAGGCCCTCTGCCCTTATCAAGTAACGCTTCTATTACCGTACCTCTTGCGCTCTTATTAGGATTAGCCTTTAGCTCCTTCATTTGAGCCGCAAGGTTAATCATTTCCAACAGGGTGTCAATGCCTGTTTTATTTATAGCGGAAACGTGCACGCAAATAGTTTCGCCGCCCCAATCCTCTACCAGCAAGCCATACTCTGCAAGCTCCTGCTTAACTCTGTCTGGGTTTGCAGAAGGCTTATCTATTTTGTTTATAGCAACAATAATTTCTACGTTAGCCGCCTTGGCGTGGTTTATAGCCTCTATTGTCTGCGGCATAACGCCGTCGTCGGCTGCAACCACAAGTACAGCAATATCAGTAACCTGTGCACCCCTCATACGCATGGCGGTAAAGGCTTCGTGGCCAGGGGTATCTAAGAAAGTGATATTTTTTCCGTCAAGGCTTACTTGGTAAGCACCTATATGCTGGGTGATTCCTCCCGCCTCGGTAGTCTGTACGCTGGAATTTCTGATACAGTCCAGCAAAGAGGTTTTTCCGTGGTCAACGTGCCCCATAACAACTACAACCGGCGGACGCTCCTGCATATCCTGCGGTCTATCCTCCGTTACAGGGAAGGCCATTGCAAGCAAGTCCTCCTCTTCCTCCTCTGCCGTGATGATGTCAAATCCTTCGGCAATTTGGGTAGCTGTGTAGAAATCTATCTCCTGATTAAGAGCGGCTATTATTCCACGCTTCATAAGGAGCTTAATAATTTCTATAGAAGGCTGGTTGATTCTTTCAGAAAATTCCTTAACGGTTATGCTCTTTGGCAACTTGATTGTTTTGATTTCGTCCTCTACGTTAGTAGCTACGGCTGCTTCCTCTACCGGAGTTGTTTTTGGTTTTGCTGCCTCTGGCTGCTCTTTTTTATTATTAGTTTGTTTTTGCTTATCCTGCTTAGCTTTAGGCTTAAGCTTGCTGTCCTTAAGATCGATTTTTAGCTCGTCATTTTTAATAAATGGCTTTTCTGGCTTTTCAATAACGCTTCTTTCACGTTTTTCGTTAATAATCTTTTCACGCTTCTCGGAGAATGGTTTTTCCACCTTTGGTGCTGCCGGAATTGCTGGGCCAAATTTTTTGTCTTGGAATGGCTTTTTGTCTCCGAAGGGTCTATTTTGTCTGTCGCCGTAGCTTCCGCCGCCCTCACGCCTTTCACCTGTGCCACCACCCGGTCTTCTGTCTCCATAAGGTCTATCGCCAAATGGTTTATCTCCAGCTGGTTTATTATCTCTTCTTTCAAAGGGAGGTCGATCCTTACTCTGCGTAAATGGCTTGCGATTGTCACCAAAACCGCCTTTTTCTCCGGCAGGTCTGTTTTGGTATGGTTTATTTTGGTACGGTCTGCTTTGGTATGGTCTGCCTTGGGCTGACTGTTGTGTGCCTTGGGTAGGTTGAGACGTTTGTTGAGTTCCATCTTGGGGTTTTGCCTGTGCTGCTGAATCTGCCTGCCTATCCTGTTGCTCCCCGTAAGGTCTGTTTCCGTTGCCTTGGTATCTGTTTCCTTGATATCTGCTATCTTGGCTTCTGTTGCCTTGGTATCTGTTTTGATTGTCAAAGCTTCTTTCCCCTTGAGGTCTGTTAAAATTGCCTCTATCCTGATTATTTCTGTCCTGGGGATTTCTGTCTTGATTATTTTGGTAGCTTCCTCTGTCCTGAAACGGCTTTCTTTCCCCTTGGTTGGGTCTAAAGTTAGAATTAGGTACAGCTCTGTCGTTTGGTCTTCTTTCTCCCGAGCCTTGTCTGTTATTATGTTGATTGTTTCTGAAGCCGTTTTGACGGTCTTGTCTTTGTTGACCAAACCCTTGATTTTGTCCTTGGCCTTGACCTTGGTTTTGGCTTGGACTTTGACTTTGTCCTTGGCTTTGCCCTAGATTTTGTCCTTGGTTTTGGCGATTTTGATCAGGTGTCTGTCTTTGTACAGGCTTAGGTGTTTCTTTTGTCTCCTTTGGTACAAAGTGATCCTTTATTAATTTTTCTTCTGATTCTTCAAGGGAAGAATTAAATTTTTTGGTTATTCCTTTATCTTCTAAAATTGTCAGTAGCTCCTTATTCGTTTTATTTAGTTTTTTTGCCAGCTCATATATTCTTATTTTAGGCATCAATGCGCCCACCTCCGAAATTTGGAATCCGGCAGATTCCTGTTAGCGCTTAAGTGGAGCAATTCCGAAAAACTGACGGAATTGCCTTAGATGATAGTTTTAATGGTCTAGCACCATAGCCGGATTTATATTAGTTTAATTATTTCATTCGCAAAGCCCTCGTCTAGTATAGTTATTGCAGCAGTTGTGCCGCTGCCTGTTGCCTTGCCTATGTCTTCCTTTGTAAAAAGCTCTACTGCCTTTACTTCGTAGAAAAAGCATTTGTTGTTGAACTTCTTTTTTGTGTTTTCGGAAGCGTCACAGGCGATTATTACAAGTCTTGCTGTTCCGTTTTGCAAAGCCTTTTCGCAGGCCTCGCTGCCTAAGCTAAGGTTACCGCTTCTCCTGCATAGGCTTAATAATGACATTATTTTATTATTATTCAAAATTCACCACTTTAACCTTAAAAATTTTAATCCTACAAATCAGCCATTAAAGTCGTAAGCATCTCATAAACCTCTTTGGGCACAGAACTCTTATAAGAGCGGTCAAAACCTCTTTTTTTTATGGTCTTTTCCATGCATACCTTGCTTCTGCAAACGTATGCCCCTCTGCCCTCCGCCTTAAAGCTTTCATCTATGGACACAACTCCTTGAGCTGTTTTGGCTACTCGAATTAATTTAGCCTTTTCCTTCATCTCATAACAGGCCACACATCTTCTAAGTGAGGTTTTCATTTATATTAATTACCCCTCATAAAATTCGTCGTCATAGTCCTCATCATAAGCTTCCTCGTAATCTCCGTCGAAGTCCTCATTAAAATCTTCATCAAAATCTTCGTCAAAATCTTCTCTGTCGTAAGCGCCGTCCTCATCTTCATAATCTAAATCATCATCGTAGTCTTCATCAAAGCTATCATCGTTGTTGTCATCAAGCTCATCATCAAACGCATCTTCATCAAAGCTTTCGTCCAATTCCTCATAGCCATTTTCATAAAGATTATTGTCTAAGCCCTCTGCCATATCCTCGCTGTCAATATCCTCCTGGTCGGCAGGCTTCTCAGCCATAGGGTCAATGTATTCGCTTTCATCAATAAAGCTTGTTGCCTTTGCTTGGGATTCGCTTTTTATATCGATTCTGTAGCCGGTAAGCTTAGCAGCAAGACGGGCGTTTTGCCCCTCCTTGCCTATAGCTAAGGATAGTTGATGGTCTGGCACAACGATTTTTGCGCTTTGGGTTTCGTTATTTACAGTCACCGCCAAAACCTTACATGGGCTTAAGGCTTCCGCAATAAAAATCTTCGGGTCCTCATTGTAGTTAACCACATCTATTTTTTCCCCGTTAAGCTCGGATACGATAATATTTACTCTGTACCCGTTTTGACCTACACATGCGCCTACAGGGTCAACGTCCTTGTTGTTTGAATATACTGCAATTTTCGTTCTGCTGCCTGCCTCGCGGGAAATGGATTTAATCTCCACTATTTTATCGTATACCTCTGGCACCTCTTGCTCAAAAAGCTTCCGCACAAGCTCGGGGTGGGTTCTGGATACGTTAATTAGCGGTCCCTTAGAGGTTTTTTTAACCTCTACCACATATACCTTTATTCTATCCTGAAAGGCGTATTCTTCCTTTGGGATTTGCTCGTTTTGGGGAAGAACGGCGTCAATCTTGCCCATGGCAATTATGACATTTTTACGTTCCTTACGCTGGACAATACCTGTAACAATCTGTTTTTCCTTAGAAACGTACTCGTTAAACATAATGTCCCGCTCTGCCTCACGAAACTTCTGCACTACAACCTGCTTGGCTGTTTGTGCAGAGATTCTGCCGAAATTTTTCGGGGTGACAACAATATTTACCACGTCGCCAACGTTGTGGCTAACGTTGTGGCTAATGTCAAGTATTCTTGCATCGTCCAGAGAAATTTCCAGGCTGTCGTCGGAAACCTCCTCTACAACGGTTTTCAGCGCATAAACATCCACCTTCGCCGTTTCTCTGTCTATTTCAACCTTAATATTGCTGGCAGCACCAAAGTTTTTCTTACAGGCGGAAACAAGAGCCGTTTCAATGGCCTCAAAAATCACTTCCTTATCTATACCTTTTTCTTTAGCCACTTGATTCAACGCATCAACCAGCTCTAAATTTTTACTCATTTTCCAAATTCCTCCCTAAAACAAACGAAAAAAATAAGAGTCGGCAAGCACCCACTCTCAAAATTAGTAATATTCTGTTCTATTTGCACTGTAACACATTTATTTGAATAATGCAATAGTTTTTGCAAATATTTTAAGAAAAAACGCAAGCATTGCCCACAATCTGAATATTTCCAAAGTATTTCCAGCCAGCCTTAGGGAACACCTCTATAATCGAGAAAAAAAGCTGGCGCAAAACACCACAAACAACAAAAACAAAAAGGAAATAATTTTTTTTGTTAGAATGAATTTCATGCTTTTCATCTCCTTAATATAGGGTGAATTCCACGAAGTCGAATTAGCCGCTTTAGCGGAATGAATTGCTATGAACCATTTAGTACTCTAACCAAAATTTCTGCAAGTGGATACATAGCATTTTTGGCCTCAGAGGTAGTGTTTGTATTTGCCCCAACCTCAATAAGCATGGATTTTGGGAGCAAGTGCAGGCTGTACCTATAGGGTCTTATGTAAATCTTTCTCGCCAACCCCGGATACAGGGTATTGCTTGTAAGAAAAAGTTGGAGTGTCAGCGCTAAATTATCTTTTACATATGGATTTTTAAGATTTGTAAGCGGTGAAGGCTTTCCGTTTTTGTTAAGTCTGGATATGCCGTTAAAAAACATAAGCCTTGCCGTTTTCATACCGTCAACGTCTGTTACCAACCTTACGCCGTCGGGTACTCCATCTCTATGGAGGTCAATGGTGACTTCAATGGAAGGGTATTTCTCCAAAATCTTCTGAACAGACTTTTCCATTACAGCGTAGCTGTTGGTGATGACGGTCTTTCCGTTAACATAGTCATACTTTCCAACGTCATGCACTACATTTATATTGTAGTTATTGACAAGTATCTTAGCCAGTAGTGCCCCCACCCCTACGATGGTGTCCCCTACTTCATTTTCCCTAGAATCTGTAAAGGCTTCTTGTGAGTGGGTATGAAAAATTAATATTTTAGGCTTATTGCCTTGAAGCTTAGATTTTAGGTTCTTGCTAAGCAGTTCTTTAACGTCTAAGTCCTCGGGAGTAACGTATGCCGACTCGTCAACGGCATATATATATTTATTAAGGGCTTCAAAGGAGGTTATGGAGTCAATATTGCTAAAGGTTGGGTTTATTATATGATTGGGCACATCTGTGTCACTGCTGTCAGTGCTTTTCTTGCCCTCGATTATCCTAAGTTCTTCTGCCTGGTGCTCTTCCTTGGCTCTCCATGAAAATACAGTCATTATTGATAGAATTATTGTTAATACAAATATTATAATTATCTTCATATAATATATTCCTTTTTTGATTTAGGTGGTGTAGGACATATCTGATATTTTCACTTAATTAAGTAGTAAAATTTGAAAGAGAGGGCGGGAGCTTCCGTAAAAGCTTTTTTTAAATTCAAGGGACGCTAAAAAAATTTTTATGTTCACCCATTTTCGCGCACATATAGTTCTGTAATATTCATGTGATTAGACTACGGGCAAGAGTGTGAACATAAATATTTTTTTAAAACTTGGCTTCGCTCACCCTTGACTTTTAAAAATTTTTGTGCTTGTTAGTACTGCAAAAATGCGAAGGGGCGGTCGGGGAGCTTGGAAAGCTCAAGGCTACGAGCCGCCCCTTCACTGGGTATCGTAGCACAAAAACCGCTTTTACTGGGGAGTGCATGGCAAAGGTTAAAAAAAATGCTCTGCTAACGGAACAAAGAGCTTGAATTAAAACCGCTTCTTGAATACCTTGGCCAGCCGGTGCTTGCGCCGGCTGGCTTTTTTTGTAAGGAAACAAAACTTTCAGCGCTTCCCACGGCGAAACTTTTGCTTCGCAACCCGGGGAGCGGTGGCTAAAGCCGCCGCTCCCCTTTTTTCCGCCTCCGGGTTGTATAAAGACAAAGGCAAAATTAATTCGTGCGGCAAGTTGTTTCGGTTTTATGCAAGCTTTTTGTTTGTTAGCTAAGCATTTTTTAACCAAAAGCTATGCACCAAACAGTAAAGGCGGTTTTTGCGCCACAATATCCGA
>CAYWBF010000031.1:0-13608 GCA_964456085.1 uncultured Eubacteriales bacterium | reverse complement strand
CTGCCGAAGGCTTGCATAATACCGCCGTTCATAATGGACTTGGCAATAATTTCTCCAGCCGCCTTAATGTTTACTCTTTGAGAAACCATAAGCTCTGCAATTAACTCATTTACCTTTTCAACAAAAACTTCATAAAATTCTCCCATGATGTATCTCCTTTGAAATATTTTGGGGCGCACTTCACAAGTACGCCCCAAGTAATAATTACTATTATATTAGAAAATTCCCAAAAGTGAAAGTGCAATCGCAAGACCGATTACGATAAAAATAACCTTGTTGGAGTTCATACCCTTACGTCCAAGCAGCCAGTATACAAATGCTACAAGTAAAACAGGTATTAGGGCAGGCATTATGTTGTCTAAAATATCCTGTAGGGGCATTGTTACATCGCCCATTTTAAATTCCAGCTTGGTTTTCGCACGTACCACCGTGGAAATCAGCGCACCGATAACCGTTATACCCAGTATAGAAGCGGCGTCGGTAACGTATGTCAAGCGGCTGGACATTGTAGTAACAAGCTTAACGCCTTGGTCATAGCCAAGGAAGAAAATATAGTAACGTAATGCAATCTTACAGAAAGCGGCTGCAATCCAGAGGAAAACGCCTACGGGACTGCCCTGTATTGCCATGTATGCCGCTAACGCTCCGAATATTGTGCCGTAAATAACGCCGAAGATAGTATCACCGATAGCTGCAAAGGGACCCATCAAACCGGTTTTGATACCGGCAACAACGTCTCTTGCTTCCTTACCGCCGGCAGCCTCCATAGCTAATGCGGCGCCAACCACCAAGTGACCGCAGGAAGGCTCTGTATTAAAAAATTGGAGGTGCATTTTTAATGCGTCACGCATATCTTGGTCGTTGGGGTAAAGCTTTTTGAGCAAAGGCATAGCAGTATAGGTATAGCCTAAGCCTTGCATACGCTCATAGTTCCAGCCAAGCTGGGAGCCGAACAACCAGCGGAAATAAATTTGCCTTAATTCTTCCTTACTTAAATTTACCTTAGCCGCACTACTCATCTCCGTCAGCTCCTCCCACAGTTACTACCTTGCCTTCAGCTTCAACCTTGTTCTTGTAAACCAAAAGTCCGGCTGCCAAGCCAAATAAGGCAACACCTACCATCGAAACCTTTAAAAATGCCGCAAGGGCAAAGCCAATAATCAAGAAGGAGATATACTTCTTGGTTGGAACATAGCGAAGAAGTATTGAGATACCAACAACAGGGAGCATACCACCGGCTACTCTAAGCCCGTCAATCAACCATTTAGGGGAATATTGGAGCAAAGCATCAACAATATCACGTCCGAACAAAAGCACCAGCAAAACAGGAAGCATACGGGAAAGACCCCAAGGAATCATACCCATAATGTTCATGCGGCAAATGGCGGCAGTGTCAGGAATTTCAGCATAAGCGTCAGCTCTGTGCTGGAAGTAGGAGTTTGTAAACCTGGCCAAAACGTCAAGCTGTACAAGTAGCAAGCCTACGGGCACAGCAATACCGATTGCTGTTTCCGCATCAAGGTTTTGAGAGGTAACGGCGATAACCGTACCAATTATAGCACCGGAGGTATAGTCTGGAATAGAAGCGCCGCCATAGGTGCCTATACCCAAAATCAAAAGCTGTAAAGTACCTCCGATAAAAAGACCGGTTTTAATATCCCCTAGCACAAGGCCTGTAATAAATCCTGCAACAACAGGCTTATTAAGAGCCATGTCAAAGCTTATAGCATCAATAATCGTCCAGAATGCATAAGCCGAAAGAATAATGATTTGCCAAAATTGAATCTGCAAAATATTCCCCTCCTTATTCTTTTAAATTATCCCTCGGTAACACTATAGTCAAAAAACCTTTACTTAATATATTCCATAATATTTACCGGAGGGTTATCAGGCGTCATCTGACGGTAAACGGAAACTCCGGCAGCAGCGATTTTTTTGATAAACTCAATCTCCCCATCAGTGCAGCTAACAGAGGTGATAAGCTGAGTTTTTCCAACACCGCCAGACATATTTCCAATATTAAGCTCTGTAAACTTAATACCCTTTTCCAACAGCCTGTAAGCGTCCTCTGGCCCTTTAAAAATAACCATAACCCGTTGGCCGTCATAATTTCCGTTAGAAATATTTTCGTATGCCTTGTCAACGGAAAGCACCGAAAGATTAATCCCTGCGGGAGTAGCCATTTTTAAGGTAGCCCGTGCCAAATCGTCTGTAGAGGCAGCATCATTAACAACCATAAGACGGGTTGCTTTAATCGCATTTGTCCAGTATGCAGCAACTTGGCCATGAATCAGTCTGTCATCAACTCTTACATTTACTATGCCTTTCATTCAATCCCTCCAGTGTCTTTAGTTTTTTTCAAGAAAAAATGTCCATGTAACCGACCGCTATTCGTCTCCGTCAGAAAAAACTCCTGCCTGTTCAATAGCGTTTTGAACACTTTCTCTAACCTCGCTAAGAAGTGTATCAACGAAGGAAATATCTACCTCATCAAAGTAGGCAGTCTCCAGCTGCAGCACCATAGTAAGGGAAAGCCCTGTAATTATAGCGCTAACACCCTCCTGTGAATGATATTTAAAGGCAACGTTAAATGGCGTGCCGCCTTTAATATCTGTGATGAGAATGACATTCTTTACCGGGCAGCCGTCAATAAGCCCCTTAAGCCCCTCATAAAACTTTTCTGGACCACTGTCCTGGGTTAGGCATAGGGCGCTTACATTTTCGGCCTTTCCGATAATCATTTCCGCACTTTCCAGCGTGGCTCTAGCCATATTGCCATGGCTAAGCAAAATCACATGAAAATTTTTGATACTTTGCACCTCCAATTTCAAGTTTTATGAATAATTTTTCTATCCATTCAAAAATTATACATCAAAGGCAGAAAAAGTCAATTGTGTAAACTTCATAAATTATTACTAACCAAAATATGCATATTGCTTTAAAAACTATTTAATTTACCTATAAAAAATTTTTAGTTGTTAAAAATTATCATTAGAATTTACCTTAATAGTAACCAAAAGTCCATATTCCGTTTCTTCAATTTTGTATTCAGATTCTATCCCAGAGTCATTCATAATTCTCACTGCGCCCTTTATTGTGTTGGTAAAGAGCCTAATATCCTTTATGTACCGTTTTATTTTCTGCTCATGCTTTTTCCCCTCTTCCTTCTGCTTAAGAATTTTTTCTATAAGCTCCTCGGATTTTTGTACATTAAGGTTTTCCTTAATGATTTTCTTTAGGGCAAAAATCCTTTCGGCGTCGGTGGTCAGCTTAAGCAGTGCTCTAGCATGGCGTTCTGTTAGCTCGCTTTCGCAAATCATTGCTTGTATTTCGTCGGATAATTTTAGTAGGCGCAGCTTGTTGGCTATGGTTGATTGGTTTTTACCTATTTTTACCGCTAAGTCTTCCTGCTTGAAGTTAAATTCACTTATTAGCCGCTGATAGCCGTTTGCTTCCTCAAAAAAGTTTAGGTTCTGCCGCTGGAGGTTTTCTACTATGGCAAGTATTGCGCTTTCCTCGGCTGATATGTTTATTACCAGCGCCGGAATGGTTTCTCTGCCGCACAAGGCGCTTGCCCTTACTCGGCGCTCACCCGCCACTAGCTCGTATTCACCCTGGTCGTTAAGTCGTACGTTTATGGGCTGCATTACTCCAAATTCTTTTATTGAAGCCGCTAGGTCGTCAAGGCTCTGTTTATCAAAAAGTCGTCTTGGCTGGTTAGGGTTTCTGTAAATTTTGTCAATCGGTAGGTTTACAACTCTGCTTCCCATCTTTAGTGCGTAGTTTTCCATACTCATAACCTCTCTCTTTTGTTTTAGAGCAATTTAAAAATGTTGACTACCATTTTGAAAATTGCTATATATAAAAATGGCACAGCCATTACAAAAATGATATTATCATTTATTTCCCAACATATTCTTTTTTTCGTAATATTCAGAATCAAATCTTTCCAACAAAAAAAGCCATTAAGCTTTGCTAGCTTATGGCTTTTTTTATTATGACGGAATACTTCCTAGGATATTTTAAGGGTGTGTGGGACACCTTGTCTATAACTATTATGCTGTGTTTTATGGCGGTTCTTGGGATATTTACTTCAATAACAGAAGAAATATTGCCCCCAAGCAAACGAATAATTTCCCTAGCCTCATATATTTCCTGGTCACAGGGGTGATTCTTCATAGCCAAAAACCTCCCCGACACCGAAACAAAGGGTAAACAAAGCTCCGCCAAAACAACCAGCCTTGACACAGCCCGTGACGCAACCACGTCATAACCCTCGCGATGAGGCGGCTTCAAGGCAAACTCCTCCGCTCGGGCAAAAATATTTGTAAGCCCCTCTAATTCAAGGGACTCCTTTATACAATCCAAAAAGCTTACCTTTTTATTGGTAGAGTCCATACATGTTACAGAAAATGGCTCTCCCTTTTTTAAAACAGCAAGGGGTATTCCGGGAAATCCGGCTCCGCTGCCTACATCAAGCATATTTTTTGCCGTATCAGGTATATGGGGTAAAAGCGAAATAGAGTCAAGGAAGTGCTTTGCGATAATTTCTTCTCGATCTACTATGGCTGTGAGGTTGAATTTTTCGTTCCAGGAAAGCAGTAGCTCCATATATTTTTCAAGGCTTTGGCAGGCGCCGTCGCTTAGGCTTACCCCAAGCTCCCTGCCGCCGGTTATTAATAATTCTTTTGTGTCCAAGGCTTTTCTCCTATCACATGCTATTCCTTATCAATGGCATATATTTTCCATTTCCCAAAGCTGTCTGGCTCATGTACGAAGTGTAGATGTATGATGCTGTTTTTTGTATCGTCCTTTAGAACAAGTATGGAGTTTGTGCGGCAATTTTTGGGACTGTGGTTAAATTCTACGTTAATAAGGTTTTTGTATCGGGTGGACATGAAAAAGCCTCTTATCTCGTCCAAATCTATTCTGTCAAGAAAGCTTTTGCTTACGTACCGCTTCGCTGCCTCACAACCGTTTAACAAAAGTGTTTCCAAAAATAGGTTTGCAATACTCTCATCGTTTAAAATTCTAAAACCGCAGAAGGATTGTTTAAATATGTCTGAATTGAATTTATTATTTATTTTAATCTCGCCAAAGGCCTTGTTAATATTCTTAATTTTATATAAGTATCCATACTTAGTATACAAAAAAAGCCCTCCTTTATTAAGAATATGTATACTCATTTTGTGGAGTTGGGGGTTTTGAAGTATGAGCATTAAGGGTGGCAGAATGCACCCTTAGATTTATTTAGGATACTTACACATAATAATTTATGCTGGATATTTTAAGAAGTGCTTAATCCTAAATATAGAGTTTTTTTGGGGTGTGTGGGTGGTTTGGTTGGGTGAGAGGTGGTTTTTTGGTTTTGTGGAAATGGGACGCAAAAGCTTTTTTAAAAGTCAAGGGACGCAAAAAAAGTGGGAGTAGCACCAATAAACATCCAATCTCTAAGCGGCTAGGGGTGGGCGTAAAAATTTTTTTGCGTCCTATCACCACCAAACCTACCCCAGCTACATCAAAACCCTAAACCCCTAATCTACTAAAACCTTGGGGGAGCTACACTCCCACCCCCCCCTAGTGTTATCTGCAAAACCGCAATATCCGCCGGAGAAACCCCAGCAATCCTAGAAGCCTGTCCAAAACTAACCGGCCGTAAAGCATTAAGCTTCTGCCGAGCCTCCAGCCTCAACCCACTAATCCCACTATAATCCAAATCCACAGGCAAAAGCTTCGCCTCCAGCTTCTTAAACTGCCGAACCTGCTCTATCTGCCGCAAAATATAACCCTCATATTTAATCTGCACATTAACCTGAAAGGCAACCTCCTCCGGCAACTCGGTCCGCTCAACATCTATCTCCCCAAGCAAAAAATAATTAATCTCCGGCCGCTTAATCAAATCACTCAACCTAACCCCGGAAGAAATCTCATTAGTCCCGGCAGCCGTCAAAATCCTGTTAACCTCCTCCGAAGGCGGTACAATTAACCTATTGACCCTATCAATTTCCTCCTCAATAAGCCGCTTCTTAGCCAAAAACCTATCATACCGCTCCTGACTAATAAGCCCAATTCCATACCCAAGCTCCGTAAGTCGCAAATCCGCATTATCTTGCCGCAGCAGCAGCCTATATTCTGCCCGAGAAGTTAACATTCGATAAGGCTCCTTAGTACCCTTAATAACCAAATCGTCAATAAGCACCCCAATATAAGCCTGCGACCTA
Source organism: uncultured Eubacteriales bacterium (assembly GCA_964456085.1). Classification (GTDB taxonomy): domain Bacteria; phylum Bacillota; class Clostridia; order Lachnospirales; family CAYWBF01; genus CAYWBF01. Next base: position 7,387 of record CAYWBF010000031.1, on the reverse strand, counting down.
TCCAAAACAAAAGGCTCACGCCCTAAAACATAATTAGCCGCATTTATACCGGCAATCAACCCTTGCGCCGCCGCTTCCTCATATCCAGACGTACCATTGAACTGCCCGGCAGAAAACAACCCGGCAATTTTCTTAAACATCAACCCAGTAGTAAGCTGGGTGGCATCAATACAGTCATACTCAATAGCATACCCATTGCGTATAAACTCGCACCGCTCCAACCCGGGAATAGTTCTATACATAGCAAGCTGTATATCCTCAGGCAAAGAGGTAGACATACCTTGAATATACATCTCATCGCTGTCCTCCCCCTCTGGCTCAACAAAAATCTGGTGGCGCTCCTTATCTGCGAACCTTACCACCTTATCCTCAATACTAGGACAGTACCGTGTACCCGTACCCTCAATTACCCCGGAATACATAGGCGACCGATGCAAAGCCCCTCTAATAATCTCATGAGTTTTTTCATTAGTATAAGTCAAGTAACAAGGTATCTGCTCCCGAAAAATATCCTCGGGAGAATTTACAAATGAAAATGGTACAGGGCGCTCGTCTCCCGGCTGTACTTCCATCTTTGAAAAATCAATAGACTTTTTTGAAACACGGGCAGGAGTTCCCGTTTTGAACCTATGAATTGTAATCCCTAATTCTCGCAGGCTATCACCCAGCTTGGCAGAACGTCTCATACCGTTTGGGCCACATTCATTAATAACCTCACCGTATAGGCATCTAGCATTAAGGTATGTTCCCGAGCAAATCACTACAGCGTCGGCAAAATAAGCCGCCCCAGATTCCGACCGAACCCCGACAACCTTACCGCCCTCCACAATAATTTCCGTAATCTCGCACTGACGTATATAAAGATTGTCAATCTCCTCCAGCGTCCGCTTCATTTCTCTGGAATACTTTCCCTTGTCCGCTTGTGCACGAAGAGAATGAACAGCAGGGCCTTTGCCAAGGTTCAACATTCTGCTCTGGATATATGTTTTATCAATACACTTACCCATCTCTCCTCCAAGAGCATCAAGCTCCCTCACCAAATGTCCCTTTGAGGAGCCGCCGATATTGGGGTTACAAGGCATCATAGCGATACTATCGCCGCTAATAACAAACATGGCCGTAGTCAGCCCAAGGCGTGCCGAAGCCAAGGCGGCTTCGCACCCGGCATGTCCTCCCCCTATTACAATTACATCTAATTTATTTAAAAAGCTCATATTTACTTCCCCAAACAAAATTCTGAAAAGATTCTATTAATAATATCGTCATCATATTCCTCGCCTACTATTTCTCCAAGGGATTTGTAAGCTCCCATTAAATCTATAGAAAGTATATCGTCCGTAAGCCCAGCCATCAGTCCATCATAAGCCAGCCGTAGGCTTTCGGCAGCAGACTCCAAAAGCACCTTGTGCCGTGCAGAAACCATAACCTCCCTATCTCCATCAAAGCCGCTCAAAGCAAACATATCCTTTATCCGAGAAAAAAGGCTGTCCACACCAAAGCCATTCCTTAAGGAAATAAAAAGCAAGGAATCCTCACCGCATACAAACTTAAGCCGCTCAGAGTCAACCTTCTGCTTTAAGTCCGTCTTATTTACAATAACCACTGACTTTTTTGTACGGGCAAGGCTCAACAGCTCCAAGTCGTCATCTGTAAGGCTAACGCTTCCGTCAATCACCACAAGAAGCAGCTCCGCCTTTAAGGCAGCAGCCTTGGCTCGCTCTATGCCTATCTGCTCAATTTCGTCCCCACCGGCTCTAATCCCGGCTGTATCCATCAAAGCCAATGGCAACCCGTCAACGTTAACCGTCTCCGTAATAATATCCCTAGTTGTACCAGCCGTAGGCGTAACAATAGCCCGTTCCTCACCCACCAAATAATTCAAAAGGGAGGACTTACCCACGTTTGGCCTGCCTAAAATAACTGTACTGATTCCAAGGCGCATAAGCTGTGAGGCTTGGAACCTACGAATAAGCCCATTAATTTTCTCAAGGCTCTCCTTAATTATCTCTTCAATCCCCACATCAGAAATCTCCCTCTCATGCTCCGGGTAGTCAATCCCCGTTTCAATAGCAGCAAGAGCAAGAGAAATTTGACCTCTTAGCTTTGAAATTATATCACGAAGCTGTCCACGCAAATTATTTGAGGACATACTAAGAGCCGTTTCAGTGGTAGCATTTATAACATCTACAACAGCCTCCGCTTGGGTCAAGTCAATTCGCCCATTCATAAAGGCACGCTTAGTAAACTCCCCTGGGAGCGCAAGGCGAACCCCATTTTTCAGCACCAGCTCCAAAACGGCGTTAACACAAACCATTCCGCCATGGCAATTAATCTCCACAACATCCTCACAGGTATAGGTTTTAGGCGCCTTCATAACAGAAACCAAAACCTCGTCTACTACCCTATCCCCGTCCATGACATGCCCATAATTTATCGTATGTGAAGCAAACTCACGCCTACCACTTTTACTCCGAAATATTTTCGATATTACAGAAAGGGCAGTACTGCCACTGATTCTGATTATTCCAATGCCGGAGTTAAATGGGTTTGTAGCAATAGCCGCTATAGTATCATTATTTAATGGATTCAATACAATCACCTAATTAAAATTCTAAAAAAGGCATTGCTTAAAAGCAACGCCCCAGGGAATTGTTCCGTAATTAGTTGCACTCATTTTTGAAATCCCACACGATTCAAGTGGGTTTTCAAAAATGTTAGTGCAACTTATTCAAGGACAATTCCTAATATGCTATAAAACACTTTATTTTAAAAACTAATTCTTCTTCAAAGCAATAACAACATTACGGAAAGGCTCGTCCCCTTCTGAAAATGTAGTAATCATCTTATCATTTTGAAGGGTAGAATGAATAATACGTCTTTCATATGGGTTCATAGGCTCCAGCACAACGCTGCGCTTTGTAAGCTTTACCTTTTTAGCCAAATTGTGGGCGAGGTTTTCAAGTGTTTCCTTACGTCTTTTTCTGTAATTTTCTGTATCTAGGTTAATACTGATAAAAGGCCCCTCACCTTTATTAACCACAAGGTTAACAAGATATTGCAGCGAATCCAGCGTCTGGCCTCTTTTTCCAATAAAGACCCCCATGTCTTCGCCTTTAAGATTAATGTCCATATGTCTTTCGGTCAGCTTTGTTTCTATTTCCACGGCAACGTTCATAGCGATAGCTATTTCACGTAAAAAATTCTTAGCGGCTTGTTCCGGCTCAAATTTCTTTGTAGCCAGAATTTTGGCGTTTTTCTGACCTATACCGAATATGCCCTTAGAGCCTGGTTCCAATACTGAAATTTCAACCTGGTCAATAGTGGCGTTTAACTTTAACAAAGCTTCCCTAGTTGCCTCTTCGACATTCTTCCCATAAGCCTCAACACTGTTCATATACTTGCCTCCCTCAACTTAAATTTACAATAAACAGTTTACATTTATGATTTGTTACTCATCGGTTCTTAGGTTTAGGTTTAACATCAATAATTTTTTCATCGGAACTATCAGTTTTATCAGCATAATATTTATTAATAAAAATCTGCTGCACAGCTTGGAAGGCGCTGGAGGTTATCCAGTAAACCCCAACACCGGCGGAGAGGCCAAAGGTCATAAAAAACATAAGCACAGGCATCATGTAGGTCATGGTCTTTTGCTGCATTCTGGCGTTTTCGTCAAGGTTTTTGTTTGCAGCGCTCATGGTGTATGAGGAAAGGAAGGTAGTCAAGGCAACTAAAATAGGGATCATAACAGCAGGGAACCTTAATAAATCAGCCAAAACAGCGCCAATGTTGTCCCCCGCTCCAAGCCTTCCAAAAATGTCTACATTAATACCTTCAAGTAAATTTATACCAAAGAAATACTCTGCTTGATGCTTAACAACAAGAAGTGACTCCATTTCAGCTTTAAAGCCTTCGGGAATCTGGGACAAAAAGTTTGACCAGTCAGCCAAGGTGAATTTATTAAGTACCTTCTTCATGTCTGTAATAATTCTAATGTCCACCTGCATACCCTTAGGCAGCTTTGTGTGAGCAATGTACTGAATAGAAGTAAGCCAGTTGGGAATCTCGTAAATTTTCAAGGCTAAGGAATCATAAATTGCGCTAATTTTGGAAATATATAAATAAGACTGCCTAAATAAGTAGCTTAAAGCAAAAAATATGGGTAGCTGCAAAAATAGTGGCAGACAGCCGCTAAATGGGTTAACCTTATGCTTTGCGTACAGTCCTTGAATTTCTGCGCTAAGCTTTTGCTGTACCTCTGGGTCTTTGCCCGGATATTTTTTCTTAAGCTTTTCTATTTCAGGATTAAGCTTCTGCATAGCAATCATAGATTTCTGAGATTTAAAAGCGAATGGTAGCATTACTATACGGGTGATAATCGTAAGAATTATTATAGAAAACCCGAGCGTATTAGAAATACCAAGACTTGTCAAAAAATCAAAGCTAACATTAATAATAAAGCCCAAAACCTTATTAATTGGGCCGATAATCATTCCCGGGTCTTTCTCCACCAAGGAATTAAGTAAAACCAGGCCGTTACCTAAATCAATCAAGAAATTACCTCCTACGGAAAAGCACAATAGCAATTCCTACCTTATTATAAAGGAAAAACAAAGTAATCAAACTAAGGGGTCATACCCACCCTTAAAAAACGGGTTGCAGCGCAAAATACGCAGTACCCCCAAAAAAATACCCTTAATAACCCCGTATTTTAAAACGGCCTCGTACATATATGTGGAGCAGGTAGGATAATACCTGCAGGCGTTGGGCAAGAAGGGAGAAATCCTTTTTTTATAAAACAAAAGTAAAAACAGCAAAAATTTTTTAATATAGTTATATTCACTCATAAATTTTAAAAGCCCTTTTGGCTAATTCTTTTCATACAAAACAACAAGCCCTTTAAAATATCTTGAAAGCAGGCTGAGGCCGCCGGCTTTCTGGCAACAAAAACAAGGTCATAACCCTTTGGAAAATGTTCCTCGTTAAGTCTGTAGCTCTCCTTTATAAGACGAGTGATTCTGTTTCTCACTACAGAATTGCCGATTTTTTTACTGACGGATACGCCCAAAAAATTATTAACGGTTTTATTTGGAAGCACAAACAAAACAAGCTCTTTACAGGCAAGGCTTTTGCCCTTGCCGTAAACCTTCCTAAATTGATAATTTTTTTTAAGGGCAGAGGTAAAAATCATAGTGCCTCCAAAACAAAAAAATTATAAGGCCACTGTTAGGCGGCCTTATTTTTTTATGTGCCGAACTCTCGACATCATCAAATCACACTCTAAAACTAAGCGGATAATTGTTTTCTACCTTTTTGACGTCTTCTCAATAATACTTTTCTTCCGTTAGCGGTGGACATTCTTTTCCTAAAGCCATGCTCCATACTTCTCTGGCGCTTCTTTGGCTGAAATGTTCTCTTCATTTTGCACCTCCCTTACAGCACCTAAGGGATTGCCGAAGCCAGCTTGTACAATTTCCCTACCTTATATAATGATGGTTGGAAAATTTTGCACAAACCTATTTTCTTACAATCCCTAACCGTTTTAGCTATGTTTTTAGCTATTATATTAAATAAATTCAATCCCGTCAATATTTCAAGTGAAAGTTTCAAAAAAATATGCAAAAAGTCGTATATCGAAACATGGATACAAATATTTTTCCTTTGTAAATTTTCTTATCTTTAATAGTTATCAACAGATTTTTACAATTAAAGTCAAAAATTTTTAATTACTATCATTATTCCCCTTGTATAATGGGCAAAAAATTTTTATTAAACATGCTAACAAGTTATTCACAACCTATCTGTGGAAAATGTTAATTGTTTGAAAATCACAAAGTGTTGCCCACAAACAAATATATCTTGCTACTTAATCAATTTTTTGCTATCATATTTCTGTTGAATATTTCAAAAAGTTATTCACACTGTGTGGATAACTCTGTTGATAACTTTTTTTTAAATGTGAGTTGAACGAAATTGTTAAAATCATCATTTTGTCCAACAAAACATGAAAATTGTTTCGCAATTTTAGCCGCTAAAGCGGCTTATTCGACTTCGTCGAACTCACGATATTTTAAAACGTTGGGGGGTAAATATGGTAAACGATATTTCAATTGAAAAAAGCTGGTCCGAGGTTTTAAAAATATTAAAAAAGGAATTAACCGACGTTGTGTATAACACAAATATAAAATCTCTTGAGCCGCTTTTTATAGAAAACAACAACTTTGTTATTAAAACAAGCTCGGAGTTTTTTAAAACCACAGTGGTTCAGCGGTATATTTCCATTATTACCAACGCCATACGCAAGGCTACAAATTCTAGCCTTGACGTGAAGATTGTAACCAGTGCGGACTTGGCAACTAGTTCTGGCTCTATCTCCCAAGAGGTTTTTAACAAAACAAATATTAATTCCAAATATGTTTTTGAGTCCTTCGTAAGAGGCAAAAGCAACGAGCTGGCATATGCCGCCGCCATTGCTATTGCCGAGGCTCCGGGGAAAACTACCTACAATCCCCTTTTTGTATACGGCGGTGTTGGCCTTGGGAAAACTCATCTTATGCACGCCATTGGTAATCATATTCTTAATATGAACGCAAATGCCAAGGTTTTATACTCCAGTACAGAAAATTTCATGAACGAGCTTATTACCTCCATTAAGGAGCGTAAAAACCAAGAATTTCGTAATAAATACCGAGATATTGATGTTTTATTAATAGACGACATTCAATTTCTGTCAGAAAAGGAAGGCACTCAGGAGGAATTTTTTCATACCTTTAACACGCTGTACGCTTCTAACAAGCAAATAGTAATTTCCTCCGACCAGCCGCCCAGAGAAATAAAAACACTGGAGGACAGGCTTCGTTCCCGTTTTGCAAGCGGTCTTATTGTAGATATTACACTGCCGGACTTTGAGACACGGTGCGCTATTATTGAAAAAAAGGCGGAATCAGATAACGTCCGTCTGCCTCAGGAGATTGTTAAATTTATCGCAAAAAATATTGTTTCAAATATTCGTGATATAGAGGGTGCTTTAAATAAGGTTACAGCTTGGTCGAACTTTAACTCCGCTCCTATTACACTGCAGATTGCCCAGAACGCCCTTAAAGATTTAATCACAGAGTACGAAAAACCGGAGATTACCGTCCATTATATTCAAGAGGTGGTAGCTAACTACTACAAAATTTCCGTAGAGGAAATTAATAGCAAGCGCCGCACCCAAAATATTACCTATCCACGACATATAGCCATGTATTTGTCAAGAAAGCTGTTGCCTTTGTCACTTCCGGCTATTGGAGAGCTTTTTGGAGGTAGGGATCACTCTACTATTATTCATGGCAGCGAAAAAATATTGTCCGAGCTTGAAAAAGATAATAACCTTAAAAATATTTTA
>CAYWBF010000030.1:4538-13671 GCA_964456085.1 uncultured Eubacteriales bacterium | reverse complement strand
TGCGGCTTTTTTAGGTGCAGCAGCACTTGTTTTAAATAACTATAATTAAAGGAGAGTAAAAAATGAAAAAATTATTAGGCTTATGTATGGCAACGATTTTAACCCTTGGCGGTTTGGCAGGCTGTGCCAGTCAGCAGGCGGCGCCTGCGTCCTCCCCTGTGGCTTCTGCTGCTCCGGCAGCCTCGGCGGCTCCGGCTCCTGCGTCGGCAGCTCCAGCTTCTGCTGCTCCGGCGGCAAATCAGCCGGAAAAGGTTACCTTCTCTTGGCTCATTAATAAGGTAGAAATCAAAAATGAGCTTGAGCAGGTTGCAGACGCTTACATGAAGGAGTTTCCTCATGTAACAATTATCTCTGAGGTAGCAGGCGGCAGCGTTGAGCCTTACGGAACAAGACTTAAAGCAAAGCTTGGCTCTAACGATATGCCGGCGTTGTTTGTAACAGAAGGCCCTGCAAATATTAAGATTTTTGATGAGTATGTAGCAGACCTGACAGATACCAAGCTTGCGAAGCTTGCAAAGCCTGAGTTGCTTCAAATTTCTACTATTGAAGGCAAGGTAAGAGCGTTACCAATGGCCATAGAAGGCTACGGCATCATTTACAACAAGACAATTTTCCAAAAGGCAGGTATCGACCCAGCCACAATCACCAGCTTTGATTCGTTAACAAAGGCGGCCGGGCAGCTTGACGCTAAAAAGGCAGAGCTTGGCTTAGATGCAGTATTCTGCTTACCTGGTAAGGAAAAGTGGATTGTAGGCTCTCACATGGGTTCTGCATTTATTAACGGTGAGTTCGCCACTCCTTACGATGCTTTTTCCTCCAAGACTTTAGAGTGGAAAAATCAAGCCGCATATAAAAATTTTATTGACCTTCAAATCAAATACGGCATCAAGCCACAAGGCGATGCTAAAAATATTGTTAACCTAGCCTACTCCGACCAAATCGAAAAGGGACTTGCTCTTGGTAAGGTTGCAATGGTACATAACGGTAACTGGGTAAGCCCTATCATTAAGGGTATTGCACCGGAAATGCTTGATAACAAAGAAATCGGCTTCCTTCCAACACCAGTACCAGGCTTCCGTGAGGACAGTATCCGTGTAATCGGAACTCCTTACATCTCTCTTAACGCAAAGCTTGACGCAAACGTACAAAAGGAAGCTATGGCATTCTTAGAATGGTTATACACCTCTGACACAGGCAAGGATTTAGTGGTTAACACACTTAATATGCTTCCGGCATACTCTGGCTTTGAGTCCTTTGAAATCAAAGACCCTCTTGCCCTTGACATACTTGAATATATGAAAAACGGCAAGGCTCTTCCTTCCATGCATAACAACCTACCTAGTGGCTTCACTAACTTCATGGGAGAAAAGGTTCAAGAGTACATTACAGGAAAGTCCTGGGACGAGTGTGTAAAAGAAATGATTGACAAGTGGGCAGAGCTTACAAAATAAATTTTATAAAGCCGCTTTAATTATTTAAAGCGGCTTTAACTTTAACGTGAGTTCAGCATTGATATGACATCTTTATTAAGATTGGGGGAGGTTTGCTTTGAGAAAGGGTTTAAAGACCTTCTTTGTTGACCTAGTGTTTATTGGGCCGGTACTAACGGCTTTTACAACTATTGTTCTGATTCCCCTAATAATGGGGTTATTCTATTCTTTTACCGACTGGAACGGTATCGGATACACAAAAATCGTGGGACTGCAAAATTTCATAAGGGTGCTGGGAGACGAGAAGTTTATCAAGGCATTTCTATTTACAGGGAAATTCACCTTGGTTGCCGTTATTGTAATTAACCTAATCGGGTTCTCGCTGGCGCTTTTGGTGACTAGGGATATTCCGGCTACAACCTTTATGCGTGGGGTATTTTATATGCCAAACCTTATTGGTGGCCTTACCTTGGGTTTTGTATGGAACTTTATATTTGTAGAAATTTTGCCAAAGCTTGGTGAAATGTTAGGGGTATCATTCTTTAACGGGTGGCTTAGTAACGCTACTACAGGTTTTTGGGGGTTGGTTATTCTTACGGGGTGGCAGATGTCCGGGTATATGATGATTATTTACATAGCATCTCTCCAAAGTATTCCCAGCGATATTATTGAAGCATCGGAAATCGACGGTGCCAGTGCTGTTCAGCGGCTTAGGTATATTATTCTGCCGCTTATGTCCTCTGCATTTACGGTGAGTATTTTCCTTACGCTGTCCAACACCTTTAAGCTTTACGACCAAAATATTGCACTTACGGGAGGTGGCCCCGGGGATTCTACCCAGATGATTTCCATGAATATTTTTAACACAGCATATCTTTATGACCAAAACGCCTTGGGTCAGGCAAAGGCTATTATCTTTCTTGTAATAATTTTGGTTATCACATTGTCCCAGGTTTATTTCTCAAAAAAGAAAGAGGTTCAGTTGTGATGAATAGGAAAACGACGAAATATTTATTATGCGCCTTGGGGCTGATACTTGCAGTTTTTTTTGTAATGCCATTTTATGTTATTCTGCTTAACGCCTTTAAAACCCAGAGGGAATTTTTTTCAGATGTCCTCGCTCTGCCAGCCAGTTTATATTTGGAGAATTTTAAGCAGGCGCTAAAGGATATAAAATATTTTGAGGCTATAGGCAATACCTTTTATATTACTGTGGGCAGCCTAGCGAGTATTGTGATTTTCGGGGCGATGGCTGCTTGGCGGCTTACTCGTACACGGGATAGGCTTGTAAGTAAGATTATTTTTTACACTCTAATAGGTGGGATGCTTGTACCTTTTCAAGGGATTATGCTTCCCTTCGTGGCATGGGTGAGTAAGCTCGGACTTATGAACAAGCCGGGCATGTGGTTTATATATACGGGCTTTGGTTCTAGTATGGCTATGTTTTTAATTAGTGGGTTTGTGCAGAACGTTCCAAAGGAGATTGAGGAAGCAGGGGTTATTGACGGGTGCAACACATGGACGCTCTACTGGAGGGTTGTGTTCCCAATGCTTAACTCTATTTTGCTTTCTGTAGTTTTCCTCGACCTTATTTGGATTTGGAACGACTACCTTATGCCTTCGCTTATTATTAACCAACGTGGCAATCAAACCCTACCTCTTATGGTGTTCCAATTTTTCGGCGGTCAGTTTAAAAAATGGAGCCTTGCTTTGGCTGGTTTGATACTTGTTATTACGCCGGTTGTAATTTTTTATTTGTTTGCACAGAAATATATAATAAAGGGCATTGCTGACGGCGCAGTAAAGCAGTAACGTTGCTGGGGTTCCCGAAATAGCAGAATCAATAGGAGAGTTTATGCTTAACAAAGGAAATAATCATTTAAAGAATATGGCAAAGGACTACCGTAAGGGTGAATATAGGCTGGGGTATCATCTTATGCCTATTTGCGGCTGGTTTAATGACCCTCATAATCCTGTAGTTTTTGACGGTAAGTACCATTTATTTTACAATTTGTATCCATTTGGCACGGAGCAACAATTTGCACCCAAGTTTTGGGCACATGCAATCTCTGATGATATGGTTAACTTTACCTATATACCATGCGCTATCGCCCCCGACAGCGAAATGGACAGTGATGGCTGCGCCTCGGGCTGTGCTTTTGTAAAAGGGGGCAGCCTTTATTTGGCTTACACCGGAAGAAACCGTTCCTTATTGCCAAAGGAAAAGCAAGCTATCGCAGTGAGCCAAGACGGGATTAATTTTATTAAGGCAAATAATAGACAGCCTGTCCTTGTAACAGATGCCGAGACTGGAGAAAATCTTCGTGACCCAAGGATTTTCGAGCATAAAGGAAGATATATTATGCTCTTGGGGAATACTTGGGAGAAGAGAGGGAGAGTTTTAGGCTATTCCTCTACTGACCTTTTGAATTGGAAGGAGGAAGGGGTTTTTTGTGAAGGCGACGGAAGCCTTGGTTTTATGTGGGAATGCCCCGATTATCAAATTATTGAGGGCAAGGAATTTTTAATACTATCCGTTGAAAGTGAGTTAGGAGAAAAGGACACAGGTGCTACCCATAGGGCAGGATATTTTACGGGGAGCATTAATGATGAAGGTACTCAATTTATTCTGGGGGATTTTTATTATATTGACAAGGGATTAGATTTTTATGCCCCACAAGCATACGACCACAAGGACGGGCGTAAAATGCTAGTTGCTTGGATGGACAGATGGCACGCAAAAACTCCAACAAAGGAGCTTGGCTGGGTTGGAGCATTAATTATTCCGAGAGAGTTGTCCGTAAACGAAAAGGGTATGCTTCAACAGGAACCGGCAAGGGAGCTTAAGAGCCTCCGTAAGGAAGGGATTTGTAAGGAGGAGCTGTGCCTTGAAGATGTGAACGCAATGGAGGGTGTGTTTGAGCATAAGTTTGAGCTGCGGTTTAAGGTAGACCTTGGGGCTACACAGGCAGAGGATATTGAGCTTGTTTTGCGTTCAGACGAATCTGGTAGTGAGTATACTGCTGTGACCTTTCATATCAACAAAGGAGATGTAACTATTGACAAGCTTCACAGCGGTGAGGGAGATTTATTAAAATACACCGCAGAGTTAAACTATGTGCGGAAGGATTTTTTGGAGGTGGTTATTTTTGCCGACGTGTCCTCCTTGGAAATTTTAATTAATAAGGGGACAACCTCTATAACCAACAGAATTTACCCAAAGGGGAGCAGCAAATGCTTATCTCTATGCGCCAAGGGCGGAGAGGCAAGGCTTTTGGATTTTGAATTTTATCCTCTTAAGGATAATGAGGTGTCTTTTGATTTTTAGGGCGTAAGACCGCCCATTCTATGGCTCTAAAGGCAGGTATTATAATGTTACAAAAGGCAGATTTGCATATTTTGGAAAATAAATTTAGCTATGAGAACGACCCGTTTAGGCTGCACTATCACCCAATGCCACCTATTGGCTGGATGAATGACCCTAATGGGTTGGTATGTTTTAATGGGATTGCACACTTGTTTTTTCAGTTTTACCCATATGAGGCTTGTAACGGGTCAAAACATTGGGGGCATTTGACGAGCTCAAACCTTGTTGACTGGTGCTACAACAAAACGGTTATTGCTCCTGACATGCCTTATGACGCAAGCGGCTGTTACTCCGGCACGGCTATTGCCCATAAGGACAAGTTATACTTATTATATACAGGGCATGTGGAAGGAAAGAGTGCAGGCCAATTACCTGTAGAGGTTCAATGCCTAGCAGAAAGTAGTGACGGAATAAATTTCTCTAAATATGAGAGGAATCCCGTCATTTATCCAAGGGCAGAATTTGACTGGAACTTCCGTGACCCGAAGGTTTGGCGGCATGAGGATAGGTTTTATTGTATTTTAGGAAATTGTGAAGGTGGGCATGGACGGGTGCTGTTGTATTCTAGCCCAGATTTAATTAGCTGGAAATATGTTGGGGTAATGCTTGAGAGTGACGGTAGCCAAGGGTTTATGTGGGAGTGCCCGGACTTTTTTTCATTGGACGGGCAGGATATATTGCTCCTATCCCCCGAGGGAATGGAGAATAAGCGTCATAGCACTATATATATGGTAGGCAGTCTGGATTATGCTACCGGCAGATTCACCCCAAAGGCCACACATACCCTTGATGACGGCAACGAATTTTATGCACCTCAAACCTTTGAATATAAGGGCATGAGGGTGCTTGTTGGCTGGATGGACAAGTGGTTCTCCCAAATGCCTACACAAGAATACGGCTGGGCAGGGGCAATGACATTTCCGAGGGTGCTTAACCTAACCGCCGAGGGTTTGCTGACTATGGAGCCTATAGCTTCAATAGAGGATATTAGAAAAGAAGGGATTTTTCACAGGGGGGTTGTTTTAAAGGACGGATTTAATCCGCTTAGCAATGTAAAAGCTGTTGCCATGGAGTTTAAATGTTCGATTGACTTAGATGCTTCAAAGGGAGAGCAGCTTGTTATAGGCATAAGAGAGAACGGGGACAAAAGCCAAGGCACTTATATAAAGGTGCTGCTAAAGGAGCAGCTTGTTGTAGTAGATAAAACCAAATCCGGATTGGGGGATTCTTATGTACAGACTACCCCTATTAAGCCATGTCATGGAAACAGCCTTGACATAAGGGTGCTGGTGGATACTTCCTCTGTTGAGGTTCTGATTAACAAAGGGACAACGGCTGTGACAAACAGGATTTATCCCGACGTAGGCAGCAATTGCTTCTCTCTTTCGGCTGTAGGGGGGGAGATTTTGCTTAGTGAGATGGAGTGCTTTACATTGGGTAGAAACAAAGTCACCTATGAAATTTAGTTCAAATAAATGTTCGATTTTTTATGTACAAATTTTTTATACTATGGTATAATGACGGGGCAGTAAATAATTCACGGCTGAATAAGCGAGGGAGGAAATATTTATGTCATTATCACCATGTGGAATTGAATGTAATGGCTGCAGCTATGCAGAAAGCTGTAGCGGAGGCTGCCATGAAAGTGGGGGCAAGCCTTTTTACATAAAGGAATTTGGAATAGAGGTTTGCCCTATGTTCGACTGCGCCGTTAACCAAAAGGGTTACAAAACCTGCGGCGAGTGCTCGGAGCTGCCATGTAAAATATTTTTTGACTGGAAAGACCCAAGCATGTCAGATGAGGAACACGTTAAATCTATTAATGACCGTGTTAAAATTTTAAAGGAAAGTAAATAACAACAAAAAAGCTATAGCAGCGAAAATTGATTTTCGCCGCTATAGCTTTTTTTGTTAAGTATAAATCATATCTTGTTTTTAATTAAAGCAATAATTTCATCTAAATCTGTGTTGCCCGAATATGTAATCCTATGAACCTCATTGCGACTAGAAACGAAAATTTGTTTATATAGTCCGTTTTTAGAGGTGTATGTATAAAACCTTTCAAATCCCTCGGCCTCTACTTCCTCTACAGCCTCCACGGTATCAAGATTATATCTCACGATATGGCGGTTTATTAAGGCTTCAATGAGCGGCTGGGTTAGCAAGGGTGTAGCAAGCTCATAATAATCCCAAAATAAACTAGGAGAGTATACACCGCTTTTGTCTTTCCACATCTCTCCCTTTACTACTCCCTCCTCATGAACCTCATATTTTTTTGCAACAAGCCCCCATGAATACCTAACGCTATTTGCATAATCAACGCCACTGTTAAAATGCTCAACTTTTTCAAGTTTTGGGTTCTGCTCAAACTCCCTAAGATATACATATGGGAAGGTTACTGTTTCAGGTAAGGTATATATCTTCATCTCGGATGCGCTTTTAATCGGTATGATAAGAGACATTCCTGCTGCAAAGAAGAAAAATAAAAGGCTGACGGCTTTTGGAATACTAACGCCTGTATATGTAATTGGTTTAAGGTGTACACCGTTTTGTATAGCATTTTTCAGCTTCCGTACTTGTTTGTAGTTTCTAAGTATGGTGTAGGTCAAAAATATCTCCATAACTGAAACTATAAGCATTTGAGGTCCATTTTCTATAAAAATTAAAATAGGTTCAGGATTAAATATATAAATAGAAGCAATCATACCAAAATAAAAAACTAGAGATACTCCCATTAAAATAATACCTGTAAGCATTCCTTTTTCAATTCGCTTAAGGGCATGATTTCCCTCGGCAGAGGTTATGGTAGGTGGGTCGGTTACACCAGCACCCTCCGGGGCGCAGTAAATATAAAAATATCCGCTCTTAGCCACAAAGCTCCAACCATTTGATAATAAATCCTCCGACTGCTCCGGCGTAGGAGTCTGTGAGGATAGAATTACCCTATACTGTAGATTTTTCGGCTCGCCCTCTTCAAAGTACACGAATACCTTGCCGTATTTTTTTATATGATACCCCTTGGCTGACATATAGGCGAGGTATCCCTCATGCCTTTTTATATCTATCATTTCGTCTAATAACATTTTTCTTACAAGCTTGCTCATATAAGTCCCTCCCCCGTTTGTATGGTAATGTAAAACCTTATTATAGTCTCATGTAATAGTACATCATATTATTCGTTAGGGCAAATTCAATTTTTATTAAGCATGAGATTGTCTCAAGTATCTGATATAATAAAAAAAATTTTCTTACATGCAACGATTCTGCTTTTTTGTTGTCTATATATATGAGGGCAGAATAAAGAGGGGTTGAGAAATTTGAGGGATAATGAAATAGTTGAATTATTTTGGGAGCGCTCCCAAAGTGCAATTTTTGAAGCGGCAAAAAAATATGGCAGCTTATGTAAAAATATTGCCTTGAACATACTGGCAAGCATTCAGGATGCTGAGGAATGTGCATACTATGTGCCGGCTGTTAATGAGAGGTATATTGAAAATATGCCTGTTTGGGACGGAAGATTTAACTGATGACACATTTGATATGGACTTAAAACAACAGGGGTTGTTGAAGCAGATATCTTCAACAACCCCTGTTGTTTTATATAAAATTATTTCACCTTAATAACAATAACCTCCTCCGCCTGAGCATAATGCGAAAAGGCCGGACACAAATAAACCGTATCATAAGGATAGCCGCTAAGTGAAAACTCAACTGAAAATTCCTCGGGGGTTTCTACGCTTCTCCCCTGCTCCTCATCAAAAAAATTTCCTGTATATGTGTTCCAGCTATTTAATCTGTACTCATTTCCCAGCTCGTCATAATAGTGGCTTTCAAAAAGCTGGTACGCCGTATATTCTGAACGCTCCGTTCCGGTGAAGCCCACAACCCAGATGTTGCCCGTTTTGCATGCCTTCCTAAAGCTTACTCCTTGGGGCAGTCTTTCCGCTTCGGCTTCGGGTAGAATGACTTTTATTCGCTCCATATCCTTATTTAGTAAAACCGCTTCTGTAACATATATTGTAAAGCTCTTACTCTTTGAGAAGAAAGGGCTTTCCAGACGGTATGACACCATATTGGGAGTGTCCGGGCTTCCTGTGGCTGTTATGCCGCTTTTTATTTTGTCAAAGCGATTGCCATTTTCGTCCTCCATATAAAAGCTGATGCCCTTTATCCAAGCTGTGTTGTTAGGATCGTCAAATATGTTAAATCGAATATGGGTAGGATAAATTTCTACAGATTCTGCTGTTATTCTCTGTCCGTCGATTACAAAGCTTTGGTTCAAGGGTATTATTTCTCCTTGTGCCGTGTAGGTAGGGTCAAAGGTTAGATTAAAGGT
>CAYWBF010000030.1:0-4528 GCA_964456085.1 uncultured Eubacteriales bacterium | reverse complement strand
AAAACTGCAAACCGCAGTTTCGAAAACTGCTAGTAGCAGTTCTCTCAAAACTGCCTAAGTCACGCACCTTGCACTTAAGCATCAAAGCGCTGGGCATATTGTCTGTAAAATCCAAGGTAATATACGCTATATCCCCATTGCCCCTGCCATAATCCCCTGTAACCATGGAGTAATCCTTCAAAGCCGAGCCGTCAATACCCATTATTTCAGAAACAAGGTTCATATGGCTATATTCAGCGGAATTTAAGGTATAAAATATATTTAACTGCTTCTGGTCAACAATAACATATTCTATCCGCATAATTATTCCGTTGTCGCTTTGCTCTTGATTTATAAGCTGCACAAACTCATTTTCCACAGCAGCACTTAATGAAGGGGAAAGCGCCACAGCCTTAGCTAAATCACGAAGCAGAGGTATACGTCCACAGGCGTAGGCAAAGGTAGCAGACATATTTATCATGGTGACAAAAGCTACAAAAAACACGAAAGCCCCAGAAGCAGGCACCAGGAAAAAATTTCGCATCCTCTGACGGCTCTTGAACCGAGCCAACCCCCGTACTGCTGTAGACTCTAGGGTTGGAGGTATTTCACTAAGCTCCTCCAAAAGCTTATTATATTCGTCCGTTCGGCTCATCTTCATTCCTCCTCCGAAAGCTCTAATCTAAGCAACCCCAACGCCCTACGCTGTCTTGTAACAACCGTGCCCTGTGGAATATCCAGACCTTCGGCTGTTTCTGCCAGCGTAAGACCGCCGAAGTAGCGCAGTATAACAACCTCACGAAGCTCCATAGGCAGACAGCGTATTGCTTCCTTAAGTGGCAAATAGTCAAGCTGTTCAGCCACAGTCTCGGGCGTGTATTCAAAAGGCTGCTCCTTTTTTCGTCGACGCAGCTCCTTTTTACACTCATTTATAAGTATACGAGTTAGCCATGTTTCAAAATACTCTGGCTGGCGAAGCTGCTTTAGCGCCTTAAGCCCCTTGAAAACCGCCTCGTCCACTGCATCAACGGCCAAGACCTCACTGCCTAAATATAAATATGCCGTCCGATACAATCGTTCCTTAACCACGTTAACCCGAGCGGTAAATTCCTCAAGGTTCATAAACCTCGCCCCTTTCTTATATTAGATTCATTAGCCAGCCATTTTGATTTACTGTCCATAAAAAAATTAGGGGGTACTCGAAAAATCGAGCACCCCCTAATTTTTTTTGCCGGCATTACATTAAAACAAAAGTAAATAATTCTCCTTAAGCAGCCGCCTTACATTACTAATATGAATAGACATAAGCTCCTCGGCACGCTGGGCGTCATTTTCCTTTATAGCCTGATAAATTTCTGTGTGCTCCTTAAAGGATTCCTCGTCACGTCCGGGAATAAGTATAGTTTTTAAATTATATCGCCCTATTTGATTTTTTATGTTAAGTGTCAAATCCACAGCGGCACGGTTTGGGCAGGCTTGGTACACCACGTTGTGAAACTCCTTGTTGGTTTTGGAGTAACCCAAAAGGTCACGGTTTTCCAAGTGGCTGTGCATAATTTCCAAAAAGTCCTCCAAACTACTTAAATGCTTAGGGGTAATATATGGCAGAGCTTTATTAATAATCAAGGTTTCCAGCCGCTCCCTAACCTCCAAAAAGTCCAGCACCTCTTCAATGGTAAAGGTTTTGATTTTGGCGGTTTTGTTTTGCTCTACCGTAACCAGGTTTTCTCGCTCCAGCATAAGCAAAACCCTTTTTATGGTATTGCGGCTAACATTATAATGGCTTGCAAGCTCGGTTTCGGTTAATCCAGAGGTGGGCAAATACTTTCCCGTAAGTATTCTATCTTTTATGTCCTTATAAATCTCTTGAATCTGACTTGCCATTAGAAAAACATCCTTTCAAGTATGTTCCATAGAAGTATAAAGCATAAGAATTATTTTTACAATCGCCTTAATAGATAAAATTAAAATATAGTTGATAATATTGTTTAACAATATTGATAAAATAATTAAATTTTTATTTGCAATTATAAAAAAGTGTTTTGTCAATCTTAAAAAAATCGTAAATTTATGCTGTGGTAAATATTTTCTATAGTAAAACTTAATAAAAACAAAGTCTAAATACTATTAAATATCACGATTGAAAAAAATGATGTATAATGATATTGTTATACAATATTATTGTAAAGGAAGTGTTACAATGAAAGATTTGCTTAAGGGAGCGTATGACCTCCATGTTCATTCTGCTCCTGATGTGTTGCCGAGAAAAATGGACGACCTAGAAATGGCGCAAAGGATTATTGATGCCGGCATGGCTGGTTATGCCATAAAGTCCCATTATTTCTGTACGGCAGAACGTGCTACACTGGTAAACAAGCTGTACCCCGGCTGCCATGCTGTAGGCACAATAACCCTTAACAACTCCGTAGGAGGTATTAACCCAACAGCTGTAGAGATGGCCGCAAGAGCAGGCGCAAAGCTTGTTTGGTTCCCGACCTGCGATTCAAAGCATGAGCAACACCATGTGTTCTCCGGTGACCCAAACAAAAAAATGCCCTACTGGGCACAAATCGTAATAAAGCTAAAAGAGGAGGGCATTAGCACACCACCAATAGAAATTTTAAAGGACGGCAAGCTGACCCAAGAAACCTATGATGTTTTAGATGTGATTGCCAAAAACGAAATGATTCTGTCCACAGGGCATATGTCTGGGCAGGAGGTTTTTGCTTTGGTTAAGGCGGCTCATGAAAGAGGGGTTAAGCGTATAATCATAACTCATGTGGATTTCCCTACTACCTTCTTTAATATAGAGGAGCAGAAGGAGCTGCTGAAATGCGGCGCCTACATGGAGCATTGTTTCACTACCTATAATACAGGCAAGGTGGATTTTCAAGTAACCCTTGAACAAATACGCCAAATCGGCAGCAGCCATGTTGTTTTAGCTACAGACCTTGGTCAAGCTACAAACGTTTATCCAGATGAAGGCTTGCTTGATTTTGCTACAAAGCTATACGAGAACGGATTCTCTGAAAATGAGCTGGTTGAGATGCTAGTTACCAACAATAAAAATCTTTTGCAGTAAAAAGGGAGGAAAATCAATGAAGGACAAAAGACTTCTTGTAGTAAGCGCCCATGCGGCTGACTATGTTTGGCGTTCGGGGGGGGTTATCGCCAAGTACATAAAAGCCGGTGCGGAGGTTGAGGTGGTTGTGCTAAGCTTTGGAGTAAGGGGCGAATCCAACGACCTATGGAACCAGCCAGACCAAACAGCCGAGAAGGTAAAGGAAATAAGAAAAGCAGAGACTACAGCTGCGGCTGAGGTGTTAGGCCTTAATAACATTGAATTTTGGGACTTTGACGACTACCCAATGGAAATCACTCGTGAGCGGGAGGAACAAATGGTTAGAAAAATTCGCCAATTCAGACCGGACATTATTTTGACTCATGACAAGAATGACGTTTTAAACCCAGACCATAACAGAGTAAGCGACTTTGTATGGCGCACCAGCATTATGGCAAACTCCAACGGTGTAATCACCGATGGACTTAAGACCACAAAGCAAATGTCACTCTACGGCTTCGAGCCTCACCAAACAGAAATAAGCGGCTATGTGCCCGGCTTGTTTGTGGATATTACTGAGGTGTATGAGCAGAAGATAGCCGCTATGAAGTGCTTTAAGGCGCAGGGACATTTAATTGAATACTATACCCAGCGAGCATTTATGCGTGGGAATCATGCAAGACGTATTTCCGGCAACAACAGCTACAAGTATGCCGAGAGCTTTGCTACTTTCTTCCCAATGGTTGCTGAAGAATTTTTATAGAATTTAAAAATAAGGAGAGATAACAATGAAAAGGTTTTGTTCTATAGTGATTGCTGCATTAATGTCGGCGGCTTTATTTACAGGCTGTGCTTCCGAGCCGCCAACAGGCGCTCAAGCTCAAGCAACTCCAGCTCCGTCTGCATCAGCTCCAGCCCAATCCGCTCAGCCTTCACAGGCACCGGACGCTTCTCAACAGGCTCAAGCTCCACAAAAGAAAACTGACGTAATACTAGGCACAGCAGGAACAGCAGGTACTTACTATGTAGTAGGTGCAGCTATGTCCCAAGCCATAACAAACAGCTCTGCTATTCTTAACGTAATCGCACAGCCAACAAAAGGCTCCGTAGAAAATCTTAACCTTACCAGCCTTGGGGATATGCAGTTTGGTATGTCCAACGCTGACGGCGTGTACTTTGCTTACAACGGAGTAGGCACCTATAAGGAAAAACAAAATGTCTCTGCATTAATGGCTCTATACATGAGCGCCGGACAAATGGCCACCACAAAAAAGACAGCCATCACCAACTATGGTGACTTAAAGGGCAAGAAGGTTTGTCTTGGGCCTCCAAGTACCACTATTGTAGAAATGTCTAAGGCTATATTAAAAGGCTACGGCATTGACCCAGAGAAGGATATTAAGCCTTACTACCTAGCTTTTGACGAAGGTCTTCAAAAGCTAACTGACGGCGAAATAGATGCAACCTTCTTCGTTGCCGGCGTTCCTA
>CAYWBF010000029.1:0-13777 GCA_964456085.1 uncultured Eubacteriales bacterium | reverse complement strand
CTGAAAATCATAAGGTCTAAGCCTATCATAATTACCTGGTCAATGCCGCTTACAATAGGACGTTGCTTTGGATTATTCGTAAGAATAGTTTGGGCACCCTTGGTACAAGCTGTAACGCAGGTGTACCCTAATACCCAAATTATGTACCAAGCACCTATCCAAAGATAGCGGCTTGTTAAGGTAGCAAAGGAAACACCCCAAAACAGAGCCACAATGGCAATATCCATAATAATTGTTCCAGCAATCATAAAGGGCCTGAACTTACCCAGCCTTGAATTGGTTTTATCAATCCACAAGCCAATAATCGGGTCGGTAATAGCATCAAAAATACGTGTTCCGGTCATAGTTGCCCCTACGATTACGGCAGAAAGCCCTAAGCTGTCTGTGCAGTAATAAATAAAAAACATTAAAAACATAAAGTATTGCACATTAGAGGCAGAGTTGTTGCATGCAAAGGCTAGAAGCTGCCAAGGCTTTGCATTGTTATATTGGGTGGTACTTTGTTTCAAATCTCCGTTCATAATACCTCTCCTAAGATTGAATTCCGAATCGGCGCCTGCTTCAGTATTAATATACTAATACAAAATACTTGATTGACACATTAATTATATTTGTTTAATATTAATTATTATAGCTTTATTTTGTTTTGTCGAAGGGATTACAAACTAATGAATATTGACTTCACAAGGGCTTGCTACGCTTTTCACCTATCAATGGATATTGGTGTAACAATTTTAGACTGTAAACTGCAAACTGTCTTTGAACTTCATGCTATTCGTATGCCAATTTACTTTGCCGTGGGCAATACAAGCTTGTATGAAGTGCTTTGGAAAAAAGCTTCAGGAAAGCTTCCCCACGAATATCTTTACTATTTTGATGACAGAACAGGATTATCTTATTTAGCGTTAGGCGTTTGGGAAGAAAAAATGGATTATCTTGCTATTATCGGCCCATTTATTTCTAATCCCACTACATCTGAATCTGTTTTAGAGTGTATGCAGAAATATAATTATCCTTTGATTTATAAAGACGACCTCCAACGGTATCTAAATAAAATTCCTTACAAAAGCAGTGAAGTTATGGCCATTGGAGAAATTGCATGCACCATCTTCCGAAAACCTCTGTTAGACTGCGCCTTATCAAAATCCGAGGAAGAAAATCCTATTTCACTTACCTCCATTAATGAAGAAGAAAAACTACTGCTAAAGGACTTAGAACAGCAAATTCAAACTATGTACCTGGTAGAAGCAAGGTTTTACCAAGCAATCCGTGCCGGCAATACAGGCCTGGCTTTAGAAATTAACAATCAGTTCCCCATTTCCTTTCACTATAGAATGCCCAGAAATGCAATGCGTATTGAAAAAAACACAACCTATTCCTACTCAACAGTTATGCGAATGGCAGCCTTAGATGCAGGCGTAAGCCCTTCTGCAGCACATTCAATCAGTGACCATTTCAGCTACTTAATTGAAAATGCAAAAACACCTAAGGACATTGCTGAGATAAATGTTCAGTTGATACAAGCTTACTGCCAAGCCGTTCAGGAAAACCCTTTGCATGGATCCAGCGAGGTTGTGCGAAGGGCTGTTACCTATATTAATTGCTATTATCATGAGCCAATTAGCCTAAAGTCTGTTGCAGCTGCAATTTCCTTTCACCCCTCCTATCTTGCAAAAAGCTTTAAAAAAGAAATGGGTAAAACTGTCGTAGACTATGTAAATCAACTGAGGATAGAACATGCCGTTAAAGTGCTTCGTTTTAACCCCCAATCAATTACAGAAATAGCTCTCCAAGCAGGATTTAGTAATTACAGCTACTTTAGTACGGTGTTTAAAAGGTATACTGGGTTAACTTGCAGTGAGTATATTAAGCAAATGTACATTGGACGAAAAAAATAAGCTCCTCTTAAAATGGACAGTTTCACTTGCCTGCTTTAAGGGGAGCATAATTAAATTTAGAGTACCACCCACTAAAGTGGGTGGGTTGCAGCATAAATGCTGTTCCAACTGAAAGTCGCCTAAAGTTGGATGATGTTAAGTTGATACGTTCTCTTTTTACGCCCTATGGTTATTAAGATAGATGCTTGTCTAATGCTAACTATGCGTTATGTATTCGCATAAATTCATCTCTATTTAACGCAAATTCCAATCTGTCTCTCATTTGTCCGTCGAGCCACATTGCACTTGGCTTTTCGGCTTCTTTTCTAAAACCAGCCTTTTCCATAACCTTTTGCGTTGGGATATTATCTTTGAAACAGCCTGTTACAACCCTTACACAATTATCTTGTAAAAAAGCAAATTCCAAGACTCTTTTGACTGCTTCTGTCATGTAACCATTATTCTGGTAATATGGCATAATGAACCAACCCATAGGGTCATCAATTTTTCCTACAGGCGTTATAGCAGTAACGTCCGATCCAGGCGCAATCACCGCAAACGTTAGCCAAGCCTGCGGCAGCACCCACTGTTATCACTGTAATTTATTGTAAAAGTATAGCATAAGAATATGAATACTTCAATAAACCAAACTAAGCCCACTGCGGTCATTTGTTATCGCCGAGAGCCTTTATATATATAAATTCCTATTTTTGTAAGCATAAAATGTGCTGCGGAAATTAACGTACTTTAATTTTCCGAAAGGAAGATAAATATATTAAACATTGCTATTTAGTATTACTTGTGATATAACTTGAACAAACAATTTTAGTGCGGTTATTAAATTTGAAGCAAATCGGCTTATTTTATTCCTATTGATACCTATGGAAGGCATGGTCATAAATGAATAAAAGTATAAAAATGGCAGTGTTGCTTCCGACACTGTTGGTATTGATATTAGGAATAGCTGTAGAAATATTTTGTATCGGCATTATTTCGTCTGATACTGGGAAAAAGCTTTCTAATGAATTGGTTCGTGAAGCACTAAGGCACTATGTCTTTCAATTCAAGAGCACTGGCGAAGCTTCGTATGGCACAATTGAAACGGCATCAGCTATGGTAAAATCTCTCAGAAGAAACAACGCAGCTAGAGAAACAGTCGTTGAAGCTTTGGCTGAAGTATTATCTACAAATGATAAAATCTTCGGGATTTGGACGTTGTGGGAGCCTAATGCTTTTGACAGCAATGACAAAAGTTATGCCGGAAAAGCATATCATGATGAAACAGGACGTTTTATTCCGTACATATACCGTATTGAATCTGGTTATACAGTTGAAGCGAATATAGAATATACTGACCCTATAAGAGGTGCTTATTACTTAGAACCTTTGCAATATGGAAGGATGTTTGTAGCGGGACCCTATGAGTGGGCAATTGGCGGCAGGGATATCTTGATGTATTCCTTTGTCATACCCATAAAAGACGAGAACGATTTACCTCTCGGAGTTGTGGGTATCGACTTCGAGCTTGGAACTTCTACTGACCTGCTGGCAAATATAAAATTTATGGATGACGGTTATATTTTCACATTAAGTCCCGATGGTTTTATTGCCAATCACCCAAATCGTGACTTAATTCTTAAAGAATATAGAGATTTCTGGGTAGATAAATTTGAAGCGGATATAAATAATCTTTACCAAAACGGCGGAACTTTTTCCGGAACGAGCTATTCTGACTTACTTAAAACACCTGTAATATTTTCTGCCCAAAGTGTAGCGTTCGGAGAGTCGGAACAGCGATTTATCGTTTGCGCCGTTGTACCGAAAAAAACGGTAAATGCACCTGTTGTTAAATTGGTCATTGTTATGATTATTATTGCTGTAGTTCTTGTTATCTTAATTGGTGCTACTATCGTTATTATTATAAATACGAATTTAAAACCTATAGAAACCCTTAAATTTGCGGCAAATGAAATAGCTAACGGTAATCTTGATATTGATATTAACATACAAAGTGAAAATGAGCTTGGGGGGTTGAGCAAAAGCCTTAAGAAAATGGCAAAAAGCCTAAAGAAATATATTCAAAATATGGAGAGCATTAAATATGCAAGCAGAATTCAAAAAAGCTTGCTGCCGCTTGAATCACAATTTCAAACAGCTTTTTCAGATTATTCCGTCAAATGGCATCCTAAAGACATAGTAGGGGGCGATATTTATTGGCTCAAAACCTTTACTAGCGGCAGTGTTTTATGCGTTTGCGACTGTACAGGTCACGGTACACCCGGTGCTTTCCTTACTATGCTCGTGGTTTCGGAATTAGAAGCAGCAGTAAGCGAACAAAACTGTAATGATACAGCGCATATTATATGGGAGCTTGAACAAAGATTGGTAAACGTTTTCAAAAGGAATGTGGGAGAAGAAAATACCGTAAACAAGGACGGCTGTGATTTGGCAGTTTTGTTTATTGATAACGACGGAAGTGTAACTTTTTCTTCCGGGCATACACACATTTTTGTATGCGACGGCAACGAAGTGACGCAATACAAAGGACAAAAAATTTTTGTCGGTGAGGGAGAGTTGGAGAGTAAGCACGATATAAAAGTCAGTAAAATTCCTCCAAATCCCGAAAATAAATTTTATATAGCTTCTGACGGCCTATTTGACCAACCGGGAGGAGAACACAGCCGACCCTATGGGTATCGTGGGTTTAAGAAAATTATTCTTGAAAACCATTACGAAAAACAGACTGTTATTTCCGATAAAATTTGGAACGCTTTTGAGCAGTGGCGTGGTAAAGAACCCCGTGTTGATGATTTCGAGTTAATTACATTTAAACCATAAAATAAAGCACACCTCGCTATGGGGGTGTGCTTTATTTTTTAGTTAATAACCAAATTAAAAGTTAGATTAATAATATCCTCTTCAAAATCTTCGCCGCATTCAATTATGATTTCATTATCATCGGTTGTTATCCAATTAATGATTACATGGTTATCATCGCTGGAGACTTTATCCAGCTTTTTAATTATTGTTAGCAGTATTTTTACCGTTGAGCTGTTGAAATAATCCATTGCACAGTCAAAGGTAAACGACTTAAATTCCGTTTGTAAATATGTATCAAGCCATTCGATAATGGGAGCGAAAAATTCAATTACACCCTCGTGGAAGCTACGCCCCTCTAATTTCATATAACCTTTTTCTTCATCTATCAAAACATACGGTGTTGATGTTGTTTTTTCACGCACTAAATTAAAAGCCACTTTTTGTCCTCCTTATATTTCTACATATAAAGTAAAATAACGCATACCTTCGCCGCGTGGTTCAAATTTATATTCAATCTTAGACGAGGCGCGCCTTGCGATTTCGATTAAACCAAGCCCCGCTCCTCTGCTTTCAGGATTGTCATTTTCTTCTTGCGCTCGTTCTTTATAATATCTCCGAAGCTCTTTTTTATCAAGAGTGTTGAGATGGTCGATGCGTTCTTTTAATATATCGGCACTGTTTTCCTTAACCAAATTACCTGTATAAATAAAATATCTTTTATCCTTTACGCCCAAAATAAATGTTCCTTTAGAAAGATTTGCAGGCCCGTTGTTTTGTTTTTGGATTTCTTTTTTTTCAGCGGAATACATCAGCATATTGTTTATCTGCTCAACAAAAACAGAAAAAACAGACTGGGATGCATTCAAAGGGAGGTCATCAATACTAAGGCGATGGTGAAGCATCTCAGCCATGCCCTCGATTCCACCTGCCCGAATCGGTCCGCTGTACATTAAAGAAATGCTGTTTTCCTCCAATATTTTTGCATAATCAGCTACATTAAGATTCATTGTTATTCTCCTTATATTTAATCTGAGTGTAGCGGTTGCGCCCTGTTTGCTTGGATTTATAAAGGGCTATGTCCGCTCGCTTTATGTAGTCTGTATATTTATCGGTGTGTTCAACTTGGATTGTAGTTGAACCGATTGAAATGGTCACACAGCTTGCCGCTTCGTTTTTCTCGTGAGGGATACCTAAATTCATTACAGCTTTGAGTATGTTTCCTGCTATTATTTCAGCCCCTTTTTCATCTGTATTGGGCAAAACAACAACAAATTCCTCGCCACCGTACCTAGCAACAAAATCAAATGCTCTCGTCACACAATCAGCAAGAGTTTTCGCAACAAGCCTTAAGCAATTGTCGCCTGCGCTATGCCCATAGGTGTCGTTATACTTTTTAAAAAAGTCAATGTCCATAATCATGATACTCATTACACCGCCTGAGCGAGATAATGCTTTTATGTTTTTTTGAATATTTTCCTCCATATAACGCCTGTTGTAAATACCTGTAAGAGTATCAAAATGTACTTTATCGGTTAAGTCAAGATTTATTTCGTGCAAATCCACTGTTGTTTTGTCTGATATCTTTGTCACTCTGCGGAGTTGCTTTAGTAGTGAGCGATATTCTTTAGCAAGTTTTTTATATTCTTCAAAATCATAAGGTTCGCCGTTACAAACCGCAGTTATATGGTCGATTGCGTTGTCATAGACCAGTTGTTCATCGGCAAATATATCCATTATAAATCCCCCATTTATATTTTAAAACAAATAACCTCGAATTTATATAAAGCATAGGGCATTTTATTATAAAATGTCAATATACTTTGTGAAGTAGTTTGGTACTTTTGTAAAATAATTTGGTGCTTGGTTTTTCGATTTCAAGGAAAATCATATAAGTGGTATTATATAATAACCACTAAAAAATAAAAGTTCTTTTTGCCTAACACAAGGGGACGGTTCCTCTGTACTCGCCTAAAAAATTATAGTGCAATTAGCAAAATTCGGTATGCTATTCGTTTCTAAAGACATAAGTATCAAACATAGCAAGTGCTTACAGCTATAAATAAAAAAACGAAGCTACAATTATGCAGCTTCGTTTTTTTGTCCACATATGAAAAAGCCTTGCCTCAAACTCTAAACTTAGCTACCATTTCAGCAAGCACCTCAGACTGACTGTTAAGCTCCTCGGCAGCGGCGGCAGATTCTTCGGATGTAGATGAATTACTCTGAACAACCTCGGATATTTGATTTATACCAAGCGTAACTTGCGAAATACCTTCGGTTTGCTGTTTTGTAGCTAAAAATACATCATTAATGATTTTTGAAACAGAATCCGCTTCGGAAACAATTCTTGTTAATGATTCCGCTGTAGTCCGTGCTAGTCCTGTTCCTCCGTGTATTTTAGCTATTGTATCTTCGATTAAAACAGAAGTGTCCTTTGCGGCTTGTGAGCATCTGCCAGCAAGAGAACGTACCTCCTCGGCCACAACAGCAAAGCCCTTTCCCATTTGTCCGGCACGAGCAGCCTCAACAGCAGCATTCAGTGCCAAAAGGTTAGTCTGGAAGGCTATGTCATCAATCACCTTTATAATTTTTGATATATTTATTGACGCTTCCTCAATTTCCGCCATAGAATGAAGCATTTTAGTCATTTCTTTGTTTCCGTTATTGGCACTCTGTATGGAACGTTTCGAGTATTCATTAGCCTCCTGGGTTTTTTCAGCTGTTTGTTGAGTTTGCTGATGTATAACAGCAATGGACGCATTCAGTTCCTCTACAGAGGCTGCTTGAGAACTTGCACCATTTGCCAAGTCCATTGATGTTTCCGAAATTTGCTTTGCACCAGCAAGGACATTATCAGCCGATGTCCGGATTTCAGTCATAGTTTCCTTTAATTGGGTTACTATATTGTTTATAGAATCCTTGATGATGCCGAACTGTCCTATGTATTCTCTTGAAATATGGCTTCGCAAGTCGCCGGACGATATTGTTTGAAGTATACTTGTAATTTCGCTTATATAAGAGCTTGTGTTAGTAATCATCTTTTCAAAGGATTTCATCATTTTGTCAAAACTGCCTTTGTAATTACTGTTTACAGTTACATTAAAATTACCTTGTGACAGCTCCGCAAGTAACATACCTGCTTCTTCTATAGGCTTATCTACAGCCTGTACTAAACTATTAAGACCTTCCGTCAGTTTCTTCCAATCGCCCTTGTAAATTTCTGTATTCACTCTTTTTTGCAAATTGCCGTCAAGTGCAGAATGTATAAGGCTTAAAATATCAGCGTTAAGTGTTTTTAGGGTGCTCTTGATACCCACAAAGGTATCGTATGCAATTGCCTTTTTACCGGGCATTTTTATCATTTCAACGTTAAAATTTCCGTTTCCAAGCTCCGCAAATCTATTGAGAATAGTTAATGTATCTTCTATAGAAACAGAAAGAAGAGAATTAATAGAATGGGCAGTTTCCTTGTAAGCACCGCTAAACGTCGATTCATCTATCTGCGCTTCAATTTCACCTGCCTTAAACTCATCGGCAACACTTTTAATATTCGCATTTAATAGAAGTATGGTGTCACGAAGCTTTATAAACGAAGCCATTAGCTTTCCGATTTCATCTTTTCTATCAGCTAAAAGATTTACGTTTAGATTTCCGTTAGCTATTTCATTTGCGGCTGTTTCAAGCTGCGAAATGGGAACCGCAACGGCTTTTGTTATAAGTACTGTTGCCAAAATTATAATAACAACAACGAGGACAAGGATAGTAATGAGAAACAGCATCTCATTACTAAATGTTTTGTTTGCCTCATCAACCCGTGTTTCAACTCTGTCATTAATACCATCATTTATTCGCGTCAAAACATCATTTGATTTTTGAATCAAAGGCGAATAATTGCTTTGGAAAATTTCATATGCCTTAGCGTTATCAACAGGGTCAAGTGTAGCTGCCAGTTCAATGATTTTTTCACGATATTGTACAGTATCTGCCAAATAGCTTTTAAGCTCATTTACATCGTTTGCATAATCCGGAATAAGCTCAACTAATTTATCTAATGTTTCCGTAAGCGCTTCTTTATCTTTTTCCAAGTTCATAGTCGAATTATCAAAATCTGCCTTATCCAATGTAGAAATCACTTGCAAAATATATCTTTGCATTGAAATAAGATTGCTTCTTGCCGTCCAGATATCATTGACCGCAGGGATAGAAGTGTTTGCAAAACCTTGTGAAGTATCATTAAGCGCTTTCATACCCATAATCGAAAACAACCACATAGCAATAACCATGACCAATACCAATCCAAAGCCTAAAAGCAATTTTGCTGTTATTTTAAGGTTTTTCATATTTTTCCTCCATTTTAATATTGCTTTAATGAGTTCAAGCATTGTCACAGGTAGGTATAATGGTTTACTGTTTCAGTTATCATACTGTTTATAAATGAGTCACAGTTTTTGAGGATTGCATACTGATTACGACTATTTTCGTAACTATTCCTAAAATCAAGACCAAAATAGTAGGTATTAATATTGCCAACTTAATGATTTTTTTATAGGCAGCAACTCCATTTTTGAATTTTGTACCTTATCTTGTGTTGAAATCATTTCTGGACTTTGTTATGGACATTTACTATTAATTACATATATTCAAATCTGTTACATTATACCATACAGATTGACAAAATCAACAGACATTGTTACATTTTCACTAACAGGAAATTTCTCAATATTGGCGATGTACTATTTTCAAACTCCAAAATGTATAATTAAATATTAATATAAATAACGCATAAGCAAAACACATGCAAGAAAAGAGGTTGAAAAATGCCAAAAAAACAGATTTCAAATTTTGGTCACTTAATGGAAATACTTAACATCTCTGCAATTTATATGTCAAACACGATAAATATTGATAAATCATCTATCAGCAAATGGAGGACAGGCAAAAGAAACCTGCCGGTAGACGCTCCATATTTCAAGAGTATTGTTGATTATTTGATTCAAAAAAATGAAACTATCGGCGGAGAGTTATTAGAGGATTTTTTTGGGAGCATTTATCCGGAGTATGACCCAAAAGAAAATGGCTATTTAAGTAAATGTATTCGCAACTACGTATTGAATTTTGAAAGCTGTGAAAAATCTATATGGCAAAAGCGTAAAAGTGGCAAGCTTTCTACATTTAGTTGTGTTGAAGGCTTAGAGGGGCGGCGGATGGCCTTAATAGAGGTACTTGAAACTGCTGAAAAGACAACTGAGCCTACAACGATTTTTATTTACTCCTTCGAGCAGTTAGAGTGGGGTAATTGTAACATGGTATATTTGCAACAGTTTAACCGAAAGATTAAAAAGGTATTAAGTATGGGGCATAAGGTTGAGTTTTTGTTTAATGTAACAGAAATGAGCTTCAAAAACACAGAGGTGCAAAATCTGTTTGTTGAGTACTGCTATAACGACAATGTATCTATTTATATATATACATCAAGATTTAGCAACCTTTGCGTCAATTATCTATATATTATTTCGGGCAAAATGGTGGTTACCGGATATTGCCTTGATAGTAACACAGAAAATTCGTTTAGCTTCACATTTTATGATAAGAAATATGCTTGTGCAAACGAACGCATCATAGATATGATAAGATCACTTTCAACACACGTACATCGCTCAAGCAAGCTGTCCGATTTGGAAAACATCATTCAAATTGTACGAAACACTGTCAACCGTGCAAGAGAATATTTTTACTCAAGTAGATCTCTGAGCTTTGTGAGCATGAGCGAGGAGCTTCTAAATGAGGTTTTGACAGACAACAATATAACCGAAACACACAGAAAACGAATCCTTGAAGCATATCAATTGTTTCGCACAAATATAGAAAACACACCGGCGGACAGTCCTTGCGGCTTCTATTATGTATTAGATGAAATAGTTGGCAATCTGTCATTTAATTCCACAATAAATTATTTCTTGTCTCTGATGACGAATAAGTATATCAACATAAGTCGTGAGCAGCATTTACGACATTTTAGAGATACTGCCGAGCTTATATTGAGTGATAGTAGATATAAGGTGATACTTCATTACACAAAATTGAGCCGGGTTGAAGCGGTATGGTATTGTGGTGATGCATGGATACTTTCAGTAAATAAAGATGAGAATACAGACAAGATTAAATACTTATTCTGCGATAATATAAAAGCAGCAAACTCATTTCGTGAATCATTTAGAGATGTTTATTACAAGACACCGCAAGATAAAAAAGATAATACTTATGTTGCGGAGCTTTTTTTAAAAATTGCCAATGGTGAGCAGGTGTAGTGGGAGAAATTCCAAGTGCGTTTGTCGGTTGCTATGGCTGCCGCTGCTTTTGCTAAGAGTGTTGCTGATGCAGGGGCTATGGTGGACACCTCCTTTGTTGAATTTGTAGATTTGAGTTGAAAGAATAGCAATTCTTTGATATAGTATGCTAACAGAAGTTTTATTTTTTTGAGTTAATGCATTTGGGAATGACAAGAGTTCAAAGCGTGCCTTAATATTAGTGCTTGATAATTCCAATTTTATTTAAACACTCAGAATAAATAAGAAATCCGTTAAGACAGGCGTATATTTGCATGTAAACTGTATGGATATGGGGGATTATGAGCAATGAAAAAAACACTCAGCGGTAAAATTATTAGATGGGTAATACCTTCGGTTTTTATTGTCATTAGTATCTTAATTTTGTTTAATTCTATTATCCTTAAAAGTCGTATTGAAAAAATGTCTATGGAAGAATTAACTATTTTATCAAGCCTCAATGCACAGACTACAAATAGTTACATAAATGGATTACTTGATATCGTCAAAGCAGTGGCAGGCCAGCTTGAAGAGGTGCCCCCATATGCAAGGGGTTATACAAGCAAGGCTTTTGTTAATACTTTTTTAACGCTAAACAACAAAGCGCAAGGTGTATATGTTGAATGGTTAGAAGGTGAGGCATATGGTGGGCTGAAAGCCACAGATGAACTGGCTCAGGCATATGGGGTACCAAATGACTACGAAGGGTTTGAGGAAATATATGTTTATAGAGAAAACGGAGAAATTATAGATGCAATCACTTGTGAGCCAGATTTTACAGAAGCAGACTACTTTATAGAATCCCAGCAATTAAACGAGCCACATATTGCGTCACCTTATTATGACGAATATTTAGGCTATGTTGTTGTTTCTGTTATTGCTCCCATTCAAGACAGTAACGGAAGGTTTATAGGCTTAGTTGGAATTGATGTAGACAGTAGTATGATGTCTGACATTGATATTAAAAGCGGATACTTTGGTTCAGGCTATAGCTATTTGGTGTCCGACACAGGAATCATCGCCACACACAGTAAGGATAGAAGCTTAGCAGGCAAGCATGTATCTGAATTAGGTAGTCAAGATGATACTATTATAGCCAAAACAGAAATAAAATTTAATTCTCACGGCGAGCCATGGCAATCTATAAGCGCTGTTGCAAAAGCAGAAATCAGCAAAAATGTTAGAAACGTGCAGGTTGTTACACATATACTAAGCACAATACTACAGCTTTTGATTGCTTTGCTGCTATATTTCATTATAAGACGATATACGAAACCTATAAGCATCATAACACACAACGTTGAGCGTCTTTCTATGGGGGATTTAAGCGCCGATTTAACCTTTAAAAGCAATGATGAACTTGGACGTCTGGCGTATTCCTTTGGAAAGCTGCGAAATATGGTGCAACTGCTGACTTCTAAAATAGACGATTCATTGGTTCAAATTCGCAATGGTGATATTGAGGCAAAAATATCAAGCCAAGAATTTGATGGCGAGTATAAAACCACGGTAGAGTATATTAATAATCTCTCAGAATTAATGATACACTCACTGTTATGAATGCCTTTGGAGAGATTAGCAATGGTAATTTTGATTATGAGTTAAAGAAATTTCCTGGTAAAAAGGCTATGCTGAATGAAATATTTGATAAGCTGAAAAGCAACTTGTACACAATGAATAAGGATATTATGCTGCTAATAACTTCTGCAAGGGATGGGGATTTGGCAAGAAGAATACCGGCAGATAAGTATTCCGGTGACTGGAACAAGTTAGTACAAAGCCTTAATAGCTTAATAGATGGTGTAGAGCAGCCTATAGAAGAATCAAAGAAAATTTTAGCCTCGCTTTCAAAGGGAAATTTTGATGTAAACATAAGCAATGAATATAAAGGTAGTTTTGCAGATATGATGAACTCCTTTAACAAAATGATTGTTTCTACAAATTCTTACATAGCTGAAATATCCAACATACTTGAAAACGTTGCAATGGGAGATTTAAGTCATGAAATAACGAGGGAGTATGAAGGCCAGTTCAGTATTATTAAGGAGTCCATAAACCGCATATCTGTTATCCTAAGAAACACTGTTATCGGTATTCAAGCTTCAGCAGATAGTGTGCTGTCGGGGGCTAAACAGGTTTCAACATCTTCATTTAATCTTTCCAATGGGGCTAGTTTACAAGCAAGCTCTGTAGAAGAATTGACAGCTTCAGTTGCTGTAGTAAATGAACAAATTCAAGTTACAGCAGACAAGTCTAAGAATGCCAATGCGTTTTCACAGAAATCAATGGAAAGCGCTAAATTAGGCAATGACGAAATGATGATGATGCTTTCATCTATGCATGAAATCATTACAGCATCAAATAACACCTCAAAAATAATAAAGGTTATAGATGATATTGCCTTTCAAACCAACCTTTTGGCTTTAAATGCTGCTGTTGAAGCAGCAAGAGCAGGCGAACACGGAAAGGGATTTTCGGTAGTAGCAGAAGAAGTGCGTACTCTTGCCACAAGAAGTTCACAGGCAGCCAAGAGTACGGCAATACTTATAGAAGAAACTATTAACAAGGTAAATAATGGTTTGAAAACAGCTGATGAAGCCGCTGCTTCATTAAAAGAAATTGTTTCGGATACGGATTCTGTATCTCAAATAATAAATGAAATTTATGTAGCAATGACCATACAATCAGAGGTCGTTGCACAAATTACAACCGGTATTAACCAAATTTCTGACATTGTACAAACCAACTCAGGCG
>CAYWBF010000028.1:0-13792 GCA_964456085.1 uncultured Eubacteriales bacterium | reverse complement strand
CTCCAAAAGAGGAAAAATCCTTTACATCGGCTTTAACAAAAAAATTTATTAAAAGAAAGAAAGAGAACTCTCCATCTCCTATTAATAAGGAAGAAACTGCTGAAAGAGTAGGGGAGGAAGCAAAAGCTACCTTAGAAGAGGGCTCTTCTGAAAGGGAAAAGGATAAAGAAAGCTTAGAAAAATCCGAGGAAGGTATATTTGCTAAAATAAAGCTGATTATTGACCACCCTGACAGAGAAGAAATAATTCAGCTTACAATTCAGCTTTTAAAAAGATTAGGTAGACCGTTTAGGAAAATAAAAATGGAAGCCGGTGGCGAGGTAGGGTTTGACTCACCGGATAGGACAGGTTATGTTCTTGGATTGGTAAGCATAGTTCAGCCCTTTTTGTGGTTTCCTTTGAGGGTAAGGGGTAATTTTGAAAAGGAGTGCTTTTTCTACTTTGCTCGGGTAAAAGGCAGTATAGCGTGCTTTTCGCTGGTTTTGCCTATTGCACAATACGTTTTGGCAAAGCCTGTTTGGAAGATTATAAAACAATATATCTAGGCGTAAAGAGCAATTCTTTAGCGGCGGCAGCCGTATTTCTTGGATTGATTTTTGATAACACTTATTAAATATGAAAGGATTGATACCATGGGAACCAGCTTTAGCAGTAATTTAGAGGCGTTATTTGGCAAAATGGAGAACTTTATTACTACAAAAACCGTTGTGGGGGAGCCTATTACTATTGGGGAGATAATAATTCTTCCGCTTATTGAGGTAGCCTTTGGGGTAGGCGCAGGCGCAACAGACACAGAAAAGGACGCTAAAAAGGAAATGGGTGCAGGGGGACTTGGTGCCAAAATAACACCCTCGGCGGTGTTGGTAATCCAAAACGGCGGTGTGCAGTTGGTTAATATTAAAAACCAAGACAGCGTTAACAAGCTTATTGACATGGTGCCCGGGGTTCTTGCGAAGCTAAACTTCGGAAGCATGTTCAACAAAGCCAAAAAGGAACCGGAAGCACCCGAAAAGCCGGCAGCAGAGGAGGCAGTTGAAGCGGTAAAGTTTGAAGAAGTGACTTACAGCGAAACCATATAACAGAAATAATAAAGGCTTTAGCTAATATAATTTTAGCTAAGGCCATTTTTATTGGCAATTGCTTCATCAGTTTCGGTATGAATATTTCAATGAATAATTTGGTGACTTTTTCAAAAAGCTATGCTATAATTTTTGTGTGAAAGGAGATGACTATATGAAAAAAGCTTTAGTGAACAAAAAAGTTCTTTTCGCCCTTATTTTACTTACTTTGGTAGCGGCTATAATAGTTGCTATTATAATAATTTTCCCAAGACGTCTGGCTACTGGGGGTAACAGAGATACAGTGCTTTACGAAATCCCCAGAATCAAAACTACAGTCACATCAGCGGCAGACGGCTCAGCGCATAATTTGACAACGAAGTTTTCACTGGCGGTTGATACTAAAACCTCCGAGGGTCTTAATAATAGAGAATTACAGCTTGAAATCATAGATATTCTTTCAAATCTTGACTACGACCAGGTTATCGGAAAGGATAGCATGACCTACCTTAAGCAGCAGGTGCTTGATAATATTACTTCCGTTGACAAAAGCAAAATTAAAGCTATATACATTTCGGAGCTTATGAGCGGCGAGAACGTTATTGCCGGAGGGGACAGCAATGGCGCAGAATCAAGAGATGGAATGACAACCAGACTTAAGAAAAAATAAAAATTCCTTTAGATTTTTAAGTTAGGAGAATTTATATGAATACAAAAGAGCTTTTAAAAACAGTTGACCATACTCTGCTTGCACAAACCGCAACTTGGGAGGATATAAGAAATATTTGCTATGAAGGCATTGCTTATAATACCGCATCAGTTTGTATACCACAGTATTTTGTAAAACCTGCTGTTGAATATATTGCAGGAGAAGGTGTAAATTTGCCTGTTTGCACCGTAATCGGATTTCCAAACGGCTACAGCTTTACCCAAGCTAAGATTTTGGAAGCAAAACAAGCTATAGAGTTAGGCGCAGAGGAAATAGATATGGTTATAAATATTTGTGCACTTAAGGAAGGCAAGGCGGATTTTGTCACAGAGGAAATAGCCGCCATTAAGTCCGCTATTGGGAAAAAGGTTCTTAAGGTGATTGTTGAGGCCTGCCTGCTTACCCATGAGGAAAAAATTATTGCCTGTAAGGCAGTTACCGAGTCAGGGGCAGATTTTATAAAAACCTCTACAGGCTTTTCTACAGGTGGTGCTACCTTTGAGGACGTTGCTCTTTTCAGACAGCATGTGGGTAAGGACGTTAAAATAAAAGCTGCCGGTGGTATAAATTCACTTGATGATGCCGAGCGCTTTATCGAGCTTGGCGCAAGCCGACTTGGTACAAGCAAAATTGTTAAGCTTATAAAAAATCAGCAAGCTCTTGGATATTAAAATTTGTGGAGGTAATTTGATGGTAAAAAGAATTTTTTTGATTGTGCTTGATAGCTTGGGTATAGGCCTAGCTCACGATGCGGCACAATTTGGAGACGAGGGTGCAAATACCTTGGCTACTATTGCAAAGCATGAAAGCTTCCACGTGCCTTTACTGAAAAGGCTTGGACTTTTTAATATAGATGGTGTTGACTGCGGCGAAAGAGAGGCTTCCCCCCTTGGAAGCTTCGGCAGACTTGTGGAGGCCTCCAACGGAAAGGATACAACAATAGGTCACTGGGAGCTTGCTGGCATTATAAGCAATAATCCCTTACCAACCTATCCAAACGGCTTTCCGCCGGAAATATTAGATGAGTTTGAACGTCTCACAGGACGAAAGGCTATGTGCAACAAGCCATATTCTGGTACGGACGTTATTATGGATTACGGAAGAGAGCATTTGGCTACCGGTGATTATATTGTATATACCTCCGCCGACAGCGTATTTCAGATAGCCGCCCACGAGGAAAAGGTTCCATTAGAAACACTTTATGAGGACTGCATTAAGGCTAGGGAGCTTTTAACGGGACAGCATGGAGTTGCCAGAGTAATTGCTCGCCCGTTTTTAGGAGAGTACCCAAATTTCACCAGAACCTCAAACAGGAGAGATTTCTCTTTAATACCTCCAAAGCCTACCATTCTTGATGCTCTGTTGGAAAATCAGCTTGAAACCATTGGGGTTGGAAAGATTTACGATATTTTTGGCGGCGTAGGTATTAAGACGAAATATAAGACAAAAAACAACGTACATGGCATGGAAAAAACCATAGAGCTTGCCAATGAAGATTTTTCTGGCTTATGTTTTGTTAATTTGGTAGACTTTGATATGGTTTACGGCCACAGGAACGACATTGCTGGCTATGCAGCAGCTATGACTACCTTTGATAAGCAGTTACAGGAGCTTTTAGACTGTCTTAATGAGGACGATGTGCTGTTTATTACCGCTGACCACGGCTGTGACCCCGGTTTTAAGGGCACTGACCATACACGGGAGAATGTTCCAATATTGGTATACGGCGAAAGATTCAAACAGGGGATAAACCTTAAATCAAGAACCTCCTTTGCCGACTTAGCCGCTACTATGGCTGATATTTTCGGTATTTCTGCCGAAATTGACGGTGCTTCCTTTTTGGAGTTAATCAAATACTGATGATTTGGTGATTATATGGATATAAAAAAACTTGTTGCCGCCGCCTTACAAGCGAAAGAACGCTCATACTCCCCGTACTCTCAATTTCATGTTGGGGCGGCTCTTTTAAGCAGCCAAGGAGAAATTTTTACAGGGTGCAATATTGAAAATGCTTCTTACTCCCCAACCAACTGCGCCGAGCGTACCGCCTTTTTCAAGGCTGTAAGCGAGGGTGTTAAGGATTTTACGGCAATCGCCATTGCAGGCGGGCCAAAGGGCGGAGAGGCAGACTACTGCTACCCATGCGGCGTTTGCCGTCAGGTAATGATGGAGTTTTGTAAGCCAAACACATTTAAGGTTTATATTGTACTAAACGAGAATGAATGGAAGGAATATACCCTTTCCCAGCTTTTACCATTTGGTTTTTCACCGGCTGATTTGGGGATTAAGTCTTGAGATATTCCCCAGGCGATGTTTGAAAACCGTATTTTTCTACTGGCTATAGCTCAACTTGAACCGTATTAGACTATATCTAGTGTAAAATATCAGTTTTCAAATACGCCCTAGCTGTTGAAAATATATACTTTTATTTCAAGGAGGAACAAAAGAAAATGAAGAAACTTGTAAGTATTTTATTAATGGCAACAATGGCATTATCACTTTCTGCCTGTAGCCAATCCGCACCAGCGCCAGCGCCGGCTGCTACTCCAGCGGCTTCTGTAGCGCCAGCTCCTGCGGCTACCCCAGCGGCATCTGCGGCAGCTTCGCCTTCGGCAGCTGCTCCTGCGGATAAGCCATTCTCAATTGCAATGGTAACAGACGTAGGCGGCGTTAATGACCAATCCTTTAACCAATCCGCTTGGGAAGGCTTAAAGGAAGCCGAAAAGGATTACGGCGCAAAGGTAAAATACTTAGAATCTCAGCAGGAATCCAACTACGGGCCTAACCTTGACAGAATGACAGACGAGGACCATGACATTATCTGGGGCGTAGGCTTCATGATGGGCGACGCTATACTAGATGCGGCAACAAAGAACCCAGACCAAATGTATGCTATCGTTGACAACGCATACGAAACAACTCCAGAAAACCTAATCGGCGTTGTGTTCAGAGAAGAAGAACCTTCCTTCCTATGCGGCTACTTAGCAGCAAAGTCTACCAAGACTGGTAAGGTTGGCTTTGTTGGCGGTATCAGTATCCCTGTAATCCACCACTTTGAATTTGGCTACAAGGCAGGCGTTGCCTATGCAAACAAGGAAACTGGCAGCAACGTTGAGGTTTTAACTCAATACGCTGAAAGCTTCTCCGACGACGCTAAAGGTAAAGCTATTGCAACGACTATGTACACAAACGGCGCTGATATCGTATTCCACGCAGCTGGAAACGTAGGCCAAGGCGTTATTGAGGCAGCTAAGGAAATGAATAAGTTTGCTATCGGCGTTGACCGTGACCAAGCTGACCTTGCTCCTGACAACGTAATGACCTCCGCATTGAAGCTTGTAGGTAAGGCAATGTACTTAGTGTCACAGGATATTAAGGACGGCAAGAAAATCGGCGGCACTACTATTTCCTACGGTATCACCGAAGGCGCTGCAGGTATCGCTGACAACGCTTCTACTCAAAAGCTTGTAGCTAAAGATGTATTAGATGCTACAGCAAAAATCAGCGACAAGATTAAATCCGGCGAAATTAAGGTTCCAAACAGTGAAGAAGCTTTCAAGGCTTACGCAGACTCATTGAAATAATAACTATAGTAACAAATATTCCGGATAGTACCGGTGCAAAAAGGGGTTAGACTTTTCTAACCCCTTTTTTAAAAGGGAGGAGGGTGGAATTTGAGTCAGTATGCAGTAGAAATGCAAGGCATTACAAAATTTTTTGGCGGTTTTTGTGCGCTTAACAAGGTGGAGCTTTGGATAAAAAAAGGAACCATTCATGCGCTTTTGGGTGAAAACGGCGCTGGGAAATCTACACTGATGAACATTTTATACGGCTTGTATTCTAAGGACGAAGGACAAATTTCAATTAACGGTAAAAAAGTTGACATAAAAAGCCCTAACACCGCCATAAGTCTGGGCATAGGTATGGTACACCAGCACTTTATGCTTGTGCAGCCCTTGACTGTGGCGCAGAACATAATATTGGGAAAGGAAACAACAAACGCTTTTGGGAAAATCGACATGGCAAGGGTACAGGCGGATATAATTGAGCTTTCCAATAAATACGGCCTAGCCATTGACGTAGACGCAAAAATTGAAGATATTTCCGTGGGAATGCAGCAAAGGGTAGAAATTTTGAAAACTCTGTACAGAGGTGCTGAGATTTTAATTCTGGACGAGCCAACAGCTGTTTTAACTCCACAGGAAATAGGTGAGCTTGTAAATATAATGAAGGCGCTTATTGCCTCAGGCAAAACCATTATTATAATTACCCACAAGCTTAAGGAAATAAAGCAGTCCTCGGATTATTGTACGATTATAAGAAAAGGGAATTATATTAACACAGTCGATGTTTCACAAGTTGATGAAAACAACTTAGCCTCTATGATGGTGGGCAGAGATGTTAGCTTGCACGTTCAAAAAACCAAGGCTGCACCTAGAGAAACGATTTTTGAAATCGAGAATCTTAAGGTTTTAGATGGGCGAGGGGTAGAAAGAGTAAAGGGGCTCAACCTTTCTGTAAGAAGCGGTGAAATTGTGGGGGTTTGCGGAATCGACGGCAATGGTCAGAAGGAATTGGTAGAAGCAATAACCTGCCTTGCTAAGCCCAAGGAAGGTAAAATTAAAATAAAAGGCAAGTCCATTGAGGGCACAACCCCTAACAACGTTATTTCAAATAAAATCTCAACTATCCACGAGGACAGGCATAAAAGAGGGCTTGTGCTTGATTTTTCCGTTGAGGAAAATTCTATAATTGAAAAATATACTAAGAAGCCTTTTTCTAAAAATGGCATTTTGCAGTTTAATGATATTTCAAACTTCTGCGGCGAGCTAATAGAGCGATTTGACGTAAGACCTCCGGGCTGCGGCAAACTTCCTGTT
Organism: uncultured Eubacteriales bacterium; assembly: GCA_964456085.1. Taxonomy (GTDB): domain Bacteria; phylum Bacillota; class Clostridia; order Lachnospirales; family CAYWBF01; genus CAYWBF01. The sequence continues at coordinate 7,145 of CAYWBF010000028.1, read as the reverse complement.
AGGGCGCTTTCCGGCGGAAACCAGCAGAAGCTAATTATTGCTCGGGAGGTTTCAAACGACCCACAGCTCCTAATAGCCGTTCAGCCTACCAGAGGGTTGGACGTTGGGGCAATAGAGTATGTACACAAGGCGCTTATAAAGCAGCGTGATGAGGGTAAGGCGATTTTGCTTATTTCCCTGGAGTTGGACGAGGTTATGGACGTATCGGACACCATAGCTGTTTTGTATGATGGAAAAATTGTAAAGGTTATGGAAAATGATGGCAGCGTTTCGGAAAATTATTTAGGCTTATTAATGGCAGGAGGTGAACGCAATGAGAAATAAGCTTGCTGACCTTATAAAAAAACCTGTAGCTACTATTGCGCTGGCTATAGTCCTAGGTTTTTTGGTTGGAACCGTTGTGCTTCTTGCCTCGGGGTATAGTCCGGCCGAGGCTTATGCCGCTCTGTTTAGAGGAGTCTTTTCAAAGCCTAAATATTTGGTTCAGACTATAATTATTGCTACCCCTGTTATTATTACCGGCTTAAGTGTTACCTTTGCTTTCAAAACGGGCCTTTTTAATATTGGTGCCGAGGGTCAGTTTATGTTCGGTGCTATAGCGGCTTCCCTTGTAGGTGCAAAGCTTAACCTGCCTATTTTTCTACACCCACTGGCAGCTATTGCGGCGGCTATGGTTGCGGCTGGTTTTTTTGGCGGCATTGTGGGATATTTAAAGGCAAAGCTTAATATCCATGAGGTAATAACCTCAATAATGCTAAACTGGGTTGCACTATACCTAAATAATTATTACGTAACCATTCCCGGAATAAAAAAGCCAACGGCAGAAGCAAGCTATGAGGTTCTGCCCTCGGCATTTATAAAAATTTTGTACAATTACCGTTCAACACCCGAAGGGCTGGAAAAATTCCGATCTAATCCCCTACTGTCAGAGGTGTTTTTAAAAACGGATTTTAACTACGGCATATTCATTGCCATTATTGCGGCATTTGTGGTATGGCTAATTTTATCAAAAACAACCTTAGGCTACAGTCTTAGAGCTGTAGGCTACAACAAGGACGCTGCGGAATTTGCCGGAATTAACGTAAAAAAGAATCTTATATTGTCCATGGCTATCTCAGGAGCAATAGCAGGCTTGGCTGGTGCGGTTTACATAACAGGCATGTCACCACACAGAATAGTTACACTTGCAGCCCACGAAGGCTATGGCTTCAACGGCTTAAGCGTTGCCCTCATTGCCAACACAAACCCCTTCGGCTGTATACTCGCCGGATTTTTATTTGCTATTCTAAAATATGGCGGCGGCTCTGTTCAATCTGAAATTGGTGCCCCGTCGGAAATTATTAATATTATGATTGGTACAATTATATTTTTCATAGGCATGACTAACTTATTCGTTATTATTTCCGACAAGCTTAAGAAAAGAGGTGGCGGTAATGCTGAATAATATTTTACTTACCTTTAATATTACCCTAATGTATGCTGCTCCTTTGATTTTGGCTGCCTTGGGCGGCGTTATTTCCGAGCGCTCCGGAGTGGTTAACATAGGCCTAGAGGGTATAATGACCATCGGAGCATTTTTTGGGGCGGCAGTGGCATATTTTACGGGCAACCCATGGGTTGGCTTCCTTTCGGCAGCTATTGCCGGTGCGGTGATTGCCTTGTTTCATGCGGTTGCATCTATTTCCTTTAAGGCTAACCAAACAATTTCCGGTATAGCAATAAATTTTATAGGACCCGGGCTTGCATTGTTTTTATGTAGACTTCTATTCGAGGGCGCTACAATGTCAAAAACTGTTTCTAATAAGCTGCCAAAGCTTCTGTCCATTTTTAATATTAATACGGAAAATAAGGTACTATCTGCACTTAATGTAGATATAACCGTTGTCATTGCCTTAGTCCTTGCCGCCATAATGAGTTTTGTGCTTTACAAAACCAAATGGGGGCTTAGAATTTTGGCTGTAGGAGAGCACCCTGCTGCTGCGGATACGCTTGGGGTTAATGTTTACGCAGTGCGTTATGCAGCTGTAATATTTTCTGGGGTTCTGGCTGGCTTTGGTGGAGCGGCTCGCTCTATTGCTGTTGTATCACAGTTTTCCCCCAGCGTAATCTCCGGCCACGGCTTTATTGCCCTAGCCGCTGTAATTTTCGGAAAGTGGACACCTTGGGGAGCTGTCGGGGCATGTATATTGTTTGGCTTTGCTCAGGCGCTTGTGGTTTTGGTTGGTGGTACAACCATTCCTATTCCAAGCCAGTTAATTTCTATGCTGCCTTATGTTTTGACAATAATTATTCTCATTCTGTTCGTAGGAAAATCCGTGGCTCCTCGGGCGAATGGCATACCCTATGAAAAGGGGAGTAGATAAGGTTTCGCCATGAAATTTACTTAACGAAAAGCAAAGGAGAATATAAATGTCTATATGTGTATTTCTTAAAGGAACCTCAGCTTATGATACTTTGAATATTTTTCAGGACTATATGTACGAGGCATTTGGCAAATTCCTTTCCAACAGACTTGAGGTTGTTGATTTCAGAGAAAATGAAGACGCTGCCTATGACCAGCTTGATAATTTATTAAGAACAGAGGATATACTATTTTTCTTTTCTTTTAACGGTATATTTGCTGATGCAAAGCTAGGCAAATCCCAAACCTCCATTTTTGATTATTTGGGTGTGCCAATAATTTCTGCTTTAGTTGACAATCCTATATATATATCTGGCAGAATTATGGGAAACGCAAAAAATACTATTTTCACCGTTGTGGATAGCGACCACTTAAGCTATTTTGATGCTCTGGGGTTTAAGGGTAAATCCTATTTCCTTCCCCTAGCCGGGGCGAGAAGCAAAAGCTATGACAGGCTGCCTACCTTTGAGGAACGGGAGATTGACGTGCTTTTTTGTGCAACCTACGTAAATGAGCTGCTCAAGCTGGAGAAAGCCAATGAGTTTGCGGACGATGATTTCAAAAAGTCAGCTATCCAAGGGCTGGCTCAATATATTCTCCAAAATGAGTATATCAACTACAAAGAGGCCGTTAACGAGTTTGCCATAATCAACAAGGAATACATAAATGAAATATCTCAAATATTCTCAGACACCAGAGCCTTTTTGGCTATTGATGGCTACATAAGAACATATCGGCGCAATAAGCTAGTGGAAAAGCTCATTAACTCTGGAATAACCGTAAATGTGTACGGCAACAACTGGGAGGGCAGCCCATACTATGATCACCCAAACTTCGTATACGGCGGCTCTGTGGATTATTACCAGGCTTTAGATTTAATGGCTAATTCAAAAATTGTACTTAATTCCTTGCCGTTTTTTACAGACGGCCCTCACGACAGAATTTTTTCCGGTATGCTTAACGGCGCTGTAGTTGTAACTGACAATAACAGATATTTATACAGAAACTTTATAGAGGGAGAAAATATAGTCATATACGAAAATAACAACTTGGACACAGCAGTAACTAAAATTAACGAAATCTTGTCAAGCAAAGATTTATTTAATAAAATTACGGAAAACGCTTTAATTGTAGCCGAAGGTAACCATACATGGGAGCATAGGGTTTTGGAGGTGCTTAGGATTTTTAAGGAACACCTTAACGAAAAGAACAACGACCTTTCTACTAGCGCAAGCTAGTTTAATACGATTACGCACCTTTGCTAAGGTCAGAAGAACAACCGAGGTTTTGGTTATTCTTCTGACCTTTTTTATGTTACCCTAAAAATTCTACATGGAGGAGCTGCACTCCCTCAAGCCCCCTAGCGTAAAATTTAAGACTAATACAAATTTACCCTCTTTACATATTGTGAATTATTAACTATACTGTTTCTATAACCAATTCACAATTATTGTAAGAGGGCGTTTTTATGAAAATAGAAAAGTTAAGTGAATCACAAGTAAAGTTTACTCTTTCTAAGTCAGATTTGACCGAGCGCAATGTAAACATACACGAGCTGTTGAAAAGCTCCTTTAAAGCGCAATCATTGTTTAGAGAAATGATGGAGCAGGCTAATGAGGTATACGGATTTGAAGTAGACAACACCCCTTTAATGATTGAGGCAATGCCTTCCGCTTTCGGCTCTGTTTCTATAATTGTTACGAAAATCGACGTTTCCGAGCAAGAGGAATCCTATGGGCAAACCCAGGAGCTTCCTCCAATGCCTATTTTAAAAAAGCTAAACCAATTTTCCAAGGACGGAGCTTCGGCTCAAAAGGAGCAATTCCGCCAAGCAGAGGAAAAAATCTCTATTCACTCTTTTCCGTCTCTTGACGACGTTACAGCAGTTTCTATACGTCTGGAGAATTTGTTTTTTGGCACAAGCACCTTAGTTAAGACCCAGGGACGCTACTACCTTGTGCTTGAGGATTTTGACATCGAGGCAGGACTTTCAATGCCGGATACAGAAGCAGTTCTTTCCGAGTTCGGCAGAAAGCATGTGTCCAATCTAATAAGCAAGCAGCATTTGTTGGAACATGGTGAGCTTCTCATTAAATCAAAGGCTATTTTTGTAATGGCAAATTTAAACTAGGGAATTGTTCCTTAATTAGTTGTACTCATTTTTCAAATCCCACACGGTTCAAGTGGGTTTTCAAAAATGTCTAGTGCAACTTATTTAAGGACAATTCCTAGGTGGTTTGGGGGAGTGTAGCTCCCTCAAGACTTTAGTACATTCAGCATAAAAATATAACGTATAATGTAATTGGAGCTATGTAATGCTACAGTTAAATAACATAAGTAAAGCCTTCGGAGATAAAGGCGTTTTAAAGAATATTAGCTTTACCCTACAGGATAAGGAAAAGGCGGCAATAATTGGGGTTAATGGCGCAGGAAAAAGCACTCTTGTAAAAATTATTACAGGAGAGCTTTTTTGTGACGGTGGAGATATTATTTCGCCTAAGTCAATGTCAATTGGCTACTTGCCCCAAATTGCTGAGATTGACCTTAATAAGACTGTATATGAAGAACTTTTGACCGTTTTCTCCGAGTGTATCGAGATTGAAGAAAAAATGCGTGCCCTAGAGAAGGAAATGACCCATCTCTCGGGTAATGAGCTTTCTTCGGCTATGCAGGAATATTCAAGGCTAACCCACAGCTTTGAAGAAAAAAACGGTTTTGAGTATAAAAGCCGCATAACAGGGGTTATTAACGGCTTAGAAATTTTAGATTCGGAGTCTGATTTTGAAAAAAGCCATAAGATAAGTAAGCTTTCGGGTGGGCAAAAAACCCGAGTATTGCTTGCGAAGCTTTTGCTGTCTAATCCTAAGCTTTTAATTCTTGACGAGCCTACAAATCATCTGGACACAGCTGCCATTGAATGGCTGGAGGGATTTTTGGTTAATTTTCCAAATGCCATTCTTGTAATCTCCCACGACAGATACTTCATCGATAAAATATCTACTAAGATTATTGAAATAGAAAACGGAATTTCCTCAACCTATAACTGCGGCTACTCCCAATATGTACAGGAAAAGGAGCAAGCACGCAGACTTTCAGAAAAAAGCTACGAGGACAACCAAAAGGAAGTTAAGCGTCAAGAGGAAGTAATTAAAAAGCTAAGACAGTTTAACAGAGAAAAGTCTATACGCAGAGCCAACAGTAGAGAAAAGGCGCTGGAAAAAATGGAAAAGTTAGATAAGCCTGCTTTTCTGCCGGAAAGTGCCCATTTTGTTCTAGCTCCAAAAAAGGAAAGCGGTAAGGACGTTCTCACCATTAAAAACCTATGGTTTGATTACGGCCAGAAGCCATTAATTAGAAATGTCAGCTGTGAAATAAAAAAGGGTGACAAAATAGCCCTCATTGGGTCTAACGGAGTTGGAAAAACTACACTCTTTAACCTAATCTTGGGAAAGCTTAAGCCTAAGGCCGGAGAAATTATACTATCACAGACGGTTACAATGGGATATTTTGCTCAGGAAAACAAGCTGGATTTAAACAAGACTATTTTTGAGGAAATTAGTGATGCTCACCCAAACCTAACGAATACAGAAATTAGAGACACTCTCGCCGCCTTTGTTTTTAAGGGAGACGAGGTTTTTAAGGAAAATCGTCTTTTGTCTGGGGGAGAGCAGGGGAGAGTTGCTTTAGCTAAGCTTATGCTTAGCTCTTCTAATTTTTTAATTTTAGACGAGCCTACGAATCATTTGGATATAGTTTCAAAGGAAATTTTGGAGAGAGCTTTAAACTCATATACCGGCACAGTGCTTTTTGTATCCCACGACAGATACTTTATAAACAGCGTTGCAACAAAAATTTTTGAGCTTACCGCCGAGGACGGCGGAGTTATCGAGTATTATGGAAATTATGATTACTACAAAGAAAAGCGTACTGATAGGATAGCTGAGGAAAAGATAATTAAGGAAGACTCTGCAGAGAAAACCGCCTGGCAGAACAAAAAAAATATTGAAAAAAATGAAAGAATGAAAAAAAACAAGCTTATTAAGCTTGAGGAAGAGATACAAAGACTTGAATCAGAGGTAAAGGTCTTAGAGGAACGTCTTGAAAGCGTTGAGGTTTGCACAAGTCCACAGCTTGCCGAAGCTGCATATAATGAAAAGGTAGAACTAGAAAGCAGGCTTAGCCTTTTATTAAGCGAATGGGAGGAAAATGCGGGCTAGGGGGTTTGGGGGAGTGCAGCTCCCCCAAGACTTCAACAATTACAGAATTATAGGCGATTCTATAGAAACGGAGGGGTAAAGATGTATTCATTAAAATGTCCTAGGTGCAGGAAAGTATATGAATTTGAGGGATTAGCGCCTAAGATGTGCCCTGAATGCTATGTTAGAGAAAAACAGGACTATACACTTGTTAGAGAGTATGTACGTTCAAACAAAGGGGCTGGCATACATGAGGTTGCCGAGCAAACCGGTGTTTCTGCCCCTAAGATTTTACATTTTATAAGGGAGGAGCTTTTGGAAGTTATCCCAAACGGGACTTCCTTCTTACTTTGCAGAAAATGTAGTGTACCTATAAATACAGGAATTTTTTGTGATAACTGTAAACGTACATACGGTGAATCCGCCCTTCAAACCTCATATGCAGCTACTCCAGAGATATCCGACGGAGTTATGCATATTGCAATCAAAAAAAATGAAGAAGAGGGCAAAAAATATAAAATTAAAAAAAATAAATAAAAGTCGTTTTG
>CAYWBF010000027.1:0-13839 GCA_964456085.1 uncultured Eubacteriales bacterium | reverse complement strand
ATACTTAAACTACTCAATTATGCTTTTACAGAGAGGTGATGCCGCTACTGCACTTCCCTTTTTGCTAAAAGCACAAACCTTAAAACCAAAAATTATAACAGATAAAAATATTTTAATCACCCTTGGAAGCTGCTACTGGATAAACGGCGAGATTGACAAAGCCATTGAAGTACTTGAAAGTCTTCGCAAAAAATACCAATATGTAAGCTCCTCCGGCCTTGTTACACTAGGCTATATGTATATTCTAAAGGAAGAGTATGACAAAGCGCTGGAACTTACAAAGCTAGCGCTGGAGGACGGAGAAACTGCCTCTGCCTATGACAACCTTGGACAAATATATTTCAACCAAGAAAAAACAGATCAAGCATCGGAAGCCTTCTTAAAGGCGCTGGAGCTAAAACCTGACCTACCCGATTCTAATTACTATTTAGGCTTAATATATGAAAAGCAAAATAATACCGAAAAAGCCAAAGCATGTTTTGAAGCTGCCTTGGGGTGTAAAATTAACGCATTAAATACTGTATCCAGAAGTCAAATTGAAGAAAAATTAGGCGAAGTATTAAAACTGTTGAAATAAGATAACTTATTACAACAGTTATAATGCTTGACCAGAAATTAAAATATACAGATAGGGTGACTTATGCTAAAAATAAAAATAACAAAGGAAAATAAAACCTTTGGAACAGCTTCCTTCTTTTATTATGCCGCTTATAGTGCTATGTTTGGATACACAGTATTGTATTTCAAATCTCTTGGATTTTTGGAGTCTACAATAGGGATTGTTTTGGCTATAACCAATATAGTAACTATTTTTGCTCAGCCATTTTTCGGCTATCTTAGTGACAAAATAATTTCCGTAAAAAAGCTGCTAATAGTTAATTGTGTGGCAAGCCTAATAATAGGTATGCTGTTTCCGTTGGCCGGTTCAAGCTTTATTCTTGTGTTCGGCCTGTTTTTTATTATCTCCTTTACTGAGCGCCCTCTTACTAGCCTTTTTGACAGCTACACGATAAAGGTAGCCAGCCGTAGAAGCGGCTTAAGCTATGGCTTTGCCAGAGGTCTTGGCTCCCTTGGATATGCACTACCCGCACTTCTAATAGGACGAATGGTTAATGCTCTGGGATTTACTTCTATGTTTATCAATCATAGTGTAATAGTGTTTTTGGAATTTCTTTGCCTGTTTACATTAATAGATATACCTGTAGGGAAAAGCGCAGAGAAGTCTACGCAAGAATCAGATAATCAACCAGAAAAAAGCAAGTCCAATTTCTTCAGCGATGTTAAGAAGCTTATAAAAATAAGGGCGTATGTTATTATCACTCTAGCCTGCTTTATCGGGTTTCTCGGTGTATCCTCCTGCCAGACTTATTTTCCTTTGCTACTAACATCTAGCGGCGGTACAAGCGTTGACCTTGGTATAGCTATTTTTCTTTTAGCAGGCAGCGAGGTTCCCATTTTAATGCTTTACAACAGAATTAAGCGGCGTTTTGATGAAAGAAAACTAATTTTAGTATCTATGGCTGTTTTTTCATTAAAATTCTTATTATCAGCAGTAATAAGCTCTGTTTTAGGCTTAACCCTAATCCAAGCTAGTCAGGCGTTTTCCTACGGGTTGTTTTTGCCCTCAATATTAAACATCGTCTCTTCCCTTGTGCCAAAAGAGCTTGTAGCAACTGGCATTGCTTTTTGTGTGTCTTTTTATGGCGGCTTAAGTGGCATATTAGGCCCTATTATTTCGGGATTTCTTATTGAAAAAATGGGTATAATATTTATATATTATTTAGGAGCTGGCTGTTGCCTTATCGGCTTGTTTCTTTTATGGCTGGAGCTGTTTGTTTTTCAAGGCAAGGGCGAGGATCATAAAAAGAAGAAAAAATTGGCGATTTCTTGACTAATAGCACGTTTGTTGTAATACCCCAAAAGAATTTTATCCTAATAACAATTCATTATTATTTTTGGAGTTGCTATTTCGTAAAACGATTGAAGGGTTCAAAATACTGTGCTATAATAGCCGCATAGAACGTTTTGAACAATACAATAGAGGGGGATATAAAATGAATAGGGATGGCCGGGTTAATATTTTATTAAAAGCAGACGGCGTGTATATAGCTATTGACTACACAAACGACAAGACTCCCGTGAAGCGCTCAGAGGTTTTGGCATTAGTAGAAGGTTTTGGAGTTAAGGACATAGACTTTGTGGCAATAAACGCTCTCTTTAAAGCAGAAGGAGATTTTCTGGAACAAAAAATCTCCTCAAATACCGCTATTGTTCAAGATAAAGAAAACGTTACTATAACTGTGTCTAAAGACAAGCTTAAGGCATTTATTAAGTTCGCCCCCTCAAAGTCCGGAGCCGGAGCTTTAACAGAAGACGAAATCTTGAACGCTATAAATGAGAAAAACATACGCTACGGCATTAAAGCCGACACCATTAAGGAATTGGCATATGATAAAATCTATGGCGAGGATTATTTGATTGCAGAGGGTAAGCCACCTGTGCCTGGGGTAGATGGATATTATCAATTCCATTTTGATGTGGAAAGAAAAAGTGGAAAGCCGGAGATTTTAGAGGACGGCACCGTTGATTTTAGAAAGCTGCATCTTTTTGAGACTACCGTTAAGGGCGAAAAGCTTATTACTATAATACCTCCACAAAATGGTGAGGAGGGTACAAGTGTTTACGGCGACCCTATATCCTTTAAGCCTCCAAAGCCTGCCAACGTTTGCGCCAGAGGAAAAAACGCCATACTTTCTCCGGAAGGCGACTATATTTATGCCGACTGCAATGGACAAATAATTTATCAAGACAAAAAAATTGACGTATCCCCTGTTTTTAATGTAGAGGGCAACGTTGACTCCACTACGGGAAACATTGACTTTAACGGAACCGTTACTATAAGAGGTAACGTTATGACCGGCTTTACAGTTTCCGCCCTTGGAAATATTGATATATTGGGCATAGTTGAGGGTGCTACAATCATCTCCGAAGGAAATATTCTAATTGGAAGCGGTGTCCAGGGCGCAAAAAAAGCCGTAATAAAGGCCAGTGGAAATGTTCAAGCTAAATATTTAGCAAACTGTACCCTAACCTGCGGCGGAGATTTGTCTTGTGAGAGTATTCTGCACAGCGATGTAAAGTGCAGCGGGACTATTGAGCTGATTGGAAAATCTGGCAACGTGGTTGGCGGCTCTATTACTGTAGGCAAAAAGCTGTTGGCAAGGGTAATCGGCTCATCTATGTCGACCTTTACGGAGATTAAGGTGGGTCACGCACCAGAGGTATTGGACGAATATAAAAACCTTAGTGATGAAATCGATAAGCTTCGTGTAGAAATAAAAAATATAGACAACAACATTATTCTATTGAACACAGCACATTCAAAAGGGCTTTTGACCGATGAGAAAAAATTAATGCTAATAAAAATATTAAAAAGCAAGGCACAAAAACAGCACAAGCTTGAGGAGCTTGAGGTAAAATACACAGAGCTAAACGCAACCTTAAAAACCCAAAGCGGCATTATCTCTGCCTCCCAGGTTATTTATCCGGGTGTAAAGGTACTTATAGGCGATGCGGTTATGATTATTAACGATAATATTAACAATGCCCGTCTGAGAAATTCAGGTGGCAAGATTGTTGTTTCTAATGCAGTATAATACGTACCATCAAAAAAGCCGTTGGAATGATATGCTCCCTATTTAGTAGACAGCTAAAAAAATAAAACTGTCTACTAAATGGAGGAGCATATTTTTATGGGGCGAAAAGCAAAAATACCAGCTAAAGAAAAAATACAAGCTGTACTTGAATATCTATTAAGAAAAATATGTATTGGTGAACATCTTAAAAACCAGGTATATCAAAAAGTATTACATTGAACAAAAGCGTACCTAAAAGCGTAACCGACATAATAAAACACGCTACCGTTTTGTGCGGTAGCGTGTTTTATTGCCCGGCTGTAGCCGATAAAAATTATTCAATTTCAATATCCAAAGGTCGGTCAATTTCGTCGGGCACAGCTTTCCCGTTCTTTTTGCGTTGGCGTACGCATTCCGACAGCAAATATTCAATTTGTCCGTTCACCGAACGAAAATCATCCTCTGCCCAAGCAGCCACCGCTGCATAAAGCTTAGCAGACAGCCGTAGGGGAATCTGCTTTTTTTGTTGCTCGTTCATTTTAATACAAGCTGCCAGAATTCACAACAGGCTGGGCATCCTTGCTACCGCAAAGAACCACCAAGAGGTTGGATACCATAACAGCCTTGCGCTCATCGTCCAGTTGTACAACATTGTTTGTGTTTAGGCGTTCAAGTGCCATTTCCACCATGCCTACAGCGCCGTCCACAATCATTTTGCGAGCGTCTATAATGGCTGCTGCTTGCTGCCTTTGCAGCATGACGGCAGCGATTTCGGTGGCATAGGCAAGATAAGTGATGCGTGCCTCGATGATTTCCAAGCCGGCCTCGTTTACCTTCTGTTGGATTTCATCCTTAATGCGGCAAGCAACAACCTCGCTGGAGCCGCGAAGGCTGCCTTCATCGGCAACACCATCGCCAGTGGTGTCCACGTTGGGGGCAATATCATAAGGATACAGCCGCACAATGTTCCGCAGTGCGCCGTCGCATTGCAATGAAAGGTATTCTTTATAGTTGTCCACGCAGAATACCGCTTTTGCTGTGTCAACAACTCGCCACATAACAGAAATTCCAATTTCTATAGGATTCCCAAGACAATCGTTTATTTTTTGCCGATTGTTATTGAGCGTCATAATTTTCAGGGAGATTTTTTTGTTTCCCGTCTCAGCCAATGCAGTACTGGTGCTACTCAAAACAATTTGCTTCGGCACGGAAGCACCCTCAATGTCACCACTTTGATTAAGCTTTGTTTTTGCCGCCGGATTCACCGCTGTGCAAAATGGATTTACATAATAAAATCCTTCCGAACGAATAGTACCAACATATTTACCGAACAGTGTTAGTACAAGGGCTTCCTGCGGCTTCACCACTTTTAGTCCGAGAAAGGAAATCCACCCCAAGGATAGCCAGACCAATGAAACGATGAAAAGCAACGGACTTCCACCAGAATTCATAAGCATTATACCCAAAATCATACCAACAGTCGCTAACAGATACAAACCAATAATTAAAATCATCATGGCCATACCGTTTTTGCTGTTATTAAGTACTTTTTCTTGCATTTTTATTTCCCCCTTAATTTATGATATTAAAATCATATCATTGCGATATTATTTTGTCAACCAATAATTAACTGCTATTAGTAATCATTTTAGCATCTTACATAAATAACGTGAGTTCTACAAAATAAACTGTATGATACCACTAGAATTTCGGGATTGCCTTTCGCGTTCTGGTGCATAGAAAAAGATGCCAACTTCGACGTTGACACCTTATATCGTTTTTTATTATGTCCACTGTCTACTTGACAGGGGTCAGTTCATTTTTTCTATTATGAGCATTTTATAATAAAAATGTAATTTATTCCTCCGAACTTAATATTATACAATAAGGTAATTCCCGAAAATACTTTGGAATTGCTATACACCTTAACGTGCAAAAAGCGCACGTTAAGGTGTGGGTGAGCTGCTTAACGCTTAATAATGAAAGAAAAGCACTCTCATTTTTAAGCGTTAAGCAGTATATAAGTTGATTTATTACCGGGAGGAATTATATGGCAGAAAAAATCGCTTTATCTCATGAACAGTTTGAAGAAATACCGCCTGTGAACTTAATACAGGGGGATTATGAATTTGGGATTGACGAGAAGCCGCCTTTATGGGAGGTTGTTGTTAGATACTCAGGCGATATTTTAAAAATCGGTAGGGAGCTTAATGTTGGAGTTGAAATTTTAAATGCGAACTACGCCATTGTTACCCTCGACCTTAATAAGCTGCGACCCTTGGCAAGCTATCCCGAAATTCAGTTTATAGAAAAACCAAAAAGAGGTGGGCTGACCCTTTTTAGAAGCCTAGAGAGTTCTTGTATCACTACCGTTCAGCGTGATAAAAACCTAAATTTAACAGGAAAAGGTGTAATCGTTGCGGTATTGGACAGCGGCATTGATTACAGAAGCAACGATTTTAGAAACATTGACGGCACCACAAGAATTATGTATCTGTGGGATCAAACCATTAAGGGGAAGCCACCGGAAGGCTTTAAGCAAGGCACGGAATACACCCAGGAAGAAATAAATAAGGCTCTTGAGCTGCCCCCTGAAGAAGGCTACAGAATTGTACCCTCACGAGATGACCTTGGTCACGGAACAGCTGTAACAGGTATAGCAGCTGGAAACGGAAGAAACTCTGACGGCGAGAATATAGGTGTAGCCCCTGAATCCCCCTTAATCATTATTAAGCTGGGAGAGGCCGGAGGCCAACTCTTTGACAAAACTACAAGTATTATGCGTGGCCTAAAATATATAATTGACAAATCAAGTGCGTTAAATATGCCTGTAGCAATAAACATAAGCTTTGGCACCAACGACGGTAGCCATGACGGAAGCTCTCTTTTTGAAACATATATAGATGAAATGAACGATACTTGGAGATCCTCCATTGTAGTAGCAACTGGTAACGAAGGTGCCGCAGGCCATCACTATGAAGGCATAGCAAAAACGGGAGAAGTAATTGATGTAGATTTCACCGTGGCACCCGGGCTTAAGCTGCTGACTCTTAACCTGTGGAAATCATTTTCTGATATTTTCACCTTTGAAATAATTGGGCCTGGGGGAAAAAGCAGCGGTGAGATACAATATGCCGAATTCTATCGAAGGTTTTCAATAGATGATGTACAAATATATGTGTTTGTAGGTCAGCCTGCGCCCTATACGGTAAATCAAGAGATAGCAATTCTCATGGTTCCTTTATATCCCTCTGGTTTTAATGGAGGAGTATGGAAATTACGGGTTACCGGCAAAGATGTTGTACAAGGGAAGTTTAATATATGGCTACCTATTACTGAAGCCTCTACACTAAACACCTACTTCCTAGCCCCTTCCACCAACACCACTCTAACTCTACCCTCCACCGCAAAGAATGTAATATCTGTAGGCGCATATAATCCTGATATTAACGCCATTGCAGATTTTTCCGGAACAGGCAATACAAGGTTTGACAGGGATATTAAGCCCGACCTTGTTGCTCCCGGGGTGAAAATCTTAAGTCCTTCACCAGGTGGAGGCTATGATACAGTTACAGGCACAAGCTTCGCTGCACCTCATGTAACAGGTGCCGCAGCCCTTTTGATGCAATGGGGGGTTATTAACAGAAAAGACCCACTTTTATATGGGCAACGGCTAAAGGCTTTTTTACAGCTAGGAGCCACCCGTGATGCCAATATTGATTACCCCAATATAAAATGGGGGTTTGGCAAGCTTTGCCTTAGCGCAACATTGGACTATTTAAAGGAGTTCAGTCAACTAAATCAATCTATTGTAAATCCATCCTCAAACAAACTATCAACAAGTAGTCTAATGAAGGTAAATAACTCAGAAGCTCCGACTTCAGAGAATATCTTAACAGAAAACATAGAAGGCACCCAAACTCAGACACCAGAAATAGCCAAATCCTTAAAATCACCATATTCAAGCAATACCTTTGATATAATCTTAAAAAAAAGCGATATTGACAAATTTAAAGAGCTATTTCCTGACCTATTATATTCTGAGCCTACAGGAAACTATGCAATTGTATAAGTTCCTCTGCCTGATGTGGAGCAGTTTTATACCAACTTTAAGGATAAGCTTGCATTTGAGACTTCCATTATTCTTGGGCTTATGAATAAAATAAGTATGGATGCTTCCGGAATAACTCGTGTCCAAATGCAGCCTGCATTGGACTTATTGGGCAACGGTGTGTTGGTTGGTATAGTAGACACAGGCATTGACTATACTAATAAATCCTTTGTGTATGAGGACAATACTAGCAAAATACGATATATATGGGATCAAACCATAGATAGCGGCGAGACTATTGACGGCTGTCCTTACGGTACGGAGTACACAAAGGAGCAGATAAACCGGGCGCTAAACTCCAATAACCCTTACGAAATTGTGCCAAGCAAGGACGAAAACGGCCATGGAACATTTTTAGCTGCAATAGCTGCCGGTAGAAAAGTAGATGTAACAAGCATTGGAGCAGCTCCAAACGCAGAAATCGTAGCTGTTAAATTAAAAAACGCAAAAATAAATGAGCTTAAGGTTTTTGAAATAGCCGAAGAATACCAATCTATAGCCTACCAATCCACTGACGTTATAACAGGCATAAGCTATCTGATTGATAAAGCTCTCCAATTAAAAAAGCCTATAGCAATATGCATAGGCTTAGGCTCAAATTTCGGCCCTCATGACGGAAGTACCTTTTTTGAACAATATTTAGACGACTTGTCAACCCAGAATGGAGTAGCCTTAACCGTAGCGAACGGAAACGAAGGCGCCTCCAGGCATCACGCCCTAGTAAACATAAAGAGAACAGGCGACAAAGCAAATCTGGATGTTAGAGTTGACGAAAACGAATCTGCTATGTCCTTTAGTATATGGTATTTCATAGCCGATGCCATTTCAATATCAATAACTTCTCCAACAGGAGAAAAAATACAAAACATACCCTCTGAATCAGGCTCAATATATAAACGAAAACTGATTAAAGAACAAACCACAATATTTGTCCAATACGAAAATGCCTATCAAAGCACAGACAACAATCTGATTTTAATTAAGCTAATCGCCCCTACTCCGGGCATATGGACAATTACGCTAAACGGAGATTCCATTTTCAACGGAAAGGTTCACGCTTGGCTTCCCATTACAGGCTTTATTAAGCCCGGAAGCTATTTTCTTACACCCTCACCTGACTACACCGTGACTGTTCCAGCTACAGCTTTTAACATTATACCTGTAGGTGCATACAACGCCAGAGACCAAAATATTTATTTCGACACCTCAAGAGGTCCTTCAAGAGCAGATAAAACACGACCGCTTTTTGTTGCTCCGGGGGTATCAGTTATAGGTTCAACCCAAACAGGGCTGCGTGAGCTTACAGGCAGTTCAATTTCTGCCGCCATAGCGGCAGGTGCCTCTGCTCTGCTTTTAGAGTGGGGTATAGTGCGAGGCAATCTCCCTGAATTGAACACCCAAGCAGTAAGAGATATTTTGGTAAGCGGCTGCATAAAACCTAATGGTGCTATTACACCAAATAATTTATGGGGCTTTGGCATGATGAACTTATATAAAAGCTTTGAAGCCTTACAAAAAATGGAAAGCACTAGTGTTGTATATCCCAGCCCTAGCAGTCCAAAATGGTATAAGGATAGCAAAGGCAAATATTACGTTGAGTAATAAAAAAGGAAAATATTTGTTTGCATAGCGTACACTAAGCAAAGCAAATATTTTCCTTTTAAAAATCTATGCTGTAGTATTAAAAGACAGCCTACCCTCAATATTTTGGATATACTTTTGGTTATTGTCCTTGCCTGTGCTCTCCTTTGGCTTATCTAAAAGTGTAAAGGGCGCTTCCAGCGTTTTTAAGGAGTAATTTGATAAATTGTACCCCAAGGCTGAAAGTGCTTCGTTTAGCTTAAATATGTGCTCCTTCGTTAAGGCTTCAATATCTTCGTCTGCCACTCTAAACTGGCAGACGATTTTTTTGTCCAGCTTTTGAACAAAAACCTCATATCTACCAAGATTAAGAGTATCTAGTGCAACTAAGGCAGTTGATTTTCCGTCCTTATCTTTTTTGGTGCGTTTATCCTTAAATACGAAAATTTCAGCATTTTGCTCCTTACCCCCATTGGTTATTAAGGGCAGCTCCATTACGAAATTGGTTTTCATTTGAGATAAAAAATCAAGTCGGCTGGTTATTTCTGTCAGTTGTGCTCCTAATTTAGTTGTCTCCGGCAAATTTGCCTTTAATATAATCTCCTTTGCCTGTGCAAGACCTTCCCTCAGCTCACCAAAATAAGCTTCCGTATTTTTTTGGCTTTCTGCGGCAGCTTTTAAGGCAATGGATAATCGTGGCATAGCCTTAGGGCGCATTGCCTGTGACTTTACAATGATTTCTTCTATATGCTTCTCTGGAAAATTTAATATTTCCTTGAGGTAAGGCTGCTGCTTAAGCTGGGGTAATTGCTGTAACTCCTTAACTAATTCTTGGATAACCTGTTTTAGCTGGGCTTGGTTAAGGCTTTCGGGGTATGGCTTAAGCGCCTCTTTTATTGTATTTTCTATAATTTCCTTTGCAGGTATAAGCGGCTTCTCAATCTCTTGTCCCCTATTTACACCTTCTCCGTGCAGTATTTTCTTTTGAGAAGGTAAATGGCTTTGGCTAGTGTCCTTTGGCATTTCCTTGGTTGAATCTGCCAAACCTTCCAGAAGCCTTGGAAGCTCTTTCAACAAAAGCTGCTCTACTTGCGGTTTATTTAGCGACATTAATTCTTCCGGCTTGCTTTGAGCCACTACCACCGTTTCTGTTAGCTGGGGTTTAATTTCTTGGAATTTGTTTAGCTTATCATGGAATATGCTATTTATTTCATTCTTAATAGCTTCCAGCTCCGTTGGAAGCTCATTTACTGATGCTAAAAATTCTTTAAGCCTTTCGGTTAGCTTTCCTTCATTATTTAATATGGTGTTAAGCGTCTCCATATTTTTTTGGGTAGCAGGAATTTGGTTCTCTATAAAAAATAACGCCTTCTCAAAATCCATGCCGCTAAGCTTAAGTGTATAAATTGCTTTTTGCAGCGCCTCCTTATTGACGTTAAACCCTTCGTTCATCAAAAGCTGATACAGCTTAATATTTTCTTCAGTCGGCTTTATTCCATACTCCTTAAGCAGATTTTCTATTGCAAGCTTTAAGGTAAGCTCTGCCGGGGATGTAGATTTGAAGGCTTCCGAAATATCTATTTGGGTTACGGTTGTTGGTTGTTCCTCTTTTATTGTGCCGCTTTCCATTGTTTGGAGAAGCTTGTTTACAGCGTCAGAGCTAAGCTGTCTCTGCAGGTTTTGGTTAATTTCCATTTAAAGTCACCTCTAAATGCATATCGTCAGTTTTTGACTAATCCTCTATAAAAATTTCCACAATAATTTTTCCGTAGGACTTGCTGTCAAAAACTCCTATGCCTGCCCTAGAGTATCTCTCATTTAAAATATTTACACGCTGAGTAAGATTCCCTACTGTTTTTTCGTGGGCGGCATTAATATTGTTGCTGTAAACTATATTTTCGGAGGCGCTTTTGAAAATTACGCCCATTTGCTTAAGCATATTAAATGGTGTGCCATAGGCTCTGGAGTTATGGCCGAAATAATTATTCTTCACCATGTCCTGAGCTTTTAGCTGGGCGATTTTGTTAAGCTTTTCGTCATACACTAGAATCCTTCGCCTGTTTTCTCTTCTGTAGTTATTAATTAGCTCAAATAATTCCTGCTGCTCCTTTGTTGACTCACTAGGGGTTAAATCCTGCTCACCGTCCCCCATGGGAATATAGGCATCTGTCAGCTTTGTTACCATTGTAAAATCGGAGGAAACCGCACCAACCATTCCGTTTTCGGCATAAACAATGTACCACTCCCCAAGCTTACCCATAACACGAGCCTTTTCTCCCTTGGAAATTACCCCAATCACAGGATATTCAAGCCCAGCACCGCATCTAAGGTTTAGCTTTTCCGCCGTTACCTCTATTTCTTTTTCAAGCCCTGTCACTATATCTTTCTGCTCCTCAATATGGGTATCATTTACCCTTTGTGCAAACATAACCCTATAGCAACAGGTTAGTGTAAAGAAAAAGGTTAGAACAATAAAAGCCGCCTTAGTGTTTTTCATTGCGTATTCTCCTTCGACTAAGGGACTGCTTGGGAATTAGTTGTACACATTTTCAGAATGCTAAATGATTCAAGTGGGTTTGTGAAAATGTGTTGCACAACTTATTTTCAAGCAGTCCCTAAGAGATTATAATTTTATAATCCAAATTTTTGGTAAATTTATTATTTGAAGGAAAAAGAGAAATATACTGGAAAAGTTTTGTCAAAATATTTCAAAGTTTATTCTGCTTAATATGGCAAATTATTTCAGTCCGCACCTTAGGCTCGCTTTGTATCTCTACCCTACCCCCGTGAAGCTCTGCAATATGCTTCACAATAGAAAGTCCAAGCCCTGTACCGCCTGTACGCTTAGACCGCGATTTGTCAACACGATAAAATCTCTCAAAAATTCTGTGTATATGCTCTTGACTTATGCCTATTCCTGTATCTGAAACCTTAATTTTAATATATTCATTATCCGGAAAAGCAGTAATCCTTACTGAACCACCTGGCTTATTATATTTTATTGCGTTGTCTACCAGATTAAAGATTAATTCCTCAATAAGTCCCCTATTCCCACTAATTTGTAATGGAGACTGCTCTACCTCGAGGGTTACAGCCTTTATTGCTGCCATAGGAGTTAGATTTTCTGCTACAGCACTTATGACCTCCTCCAAATCAAATTCTTCCTTCTCACTCTCAATCTTACTCTCGTCAAATTCAGAAAGTCTAATAATATCTTCTATTAAGGTAATCAACCGTTTAGCTTGGGCGTTGATTTTTTTACTAAAGCCTCTTATATCTTCTGGCTTTACCATATCATTCCCAATCATTTCTGATAAAGCTGAAATGGTAGTCAACGGAGTTTTAAGCTCATGTGAAACGTTTGCAGAAAATTGCTTTCGCTGTTTCTCTGCGGCAAACTTATCTGTTATGTCCACAAGCAGTATAATTGCTCCGTTAACCTCACTCTCAACAGCGGCAGGACTAAAATAAACGTTGTACACATCTCCCTTATGCTCCAAAACCATTTCGCCGGACTGCCCCCCTAGACTTTCCTTAGCCTTGTTCAAAAAATCTACATTGCGTGTTACATACAAAAAATTCTTTCCTATGATTTCTTGCTGTCCGAAAATATTCTCTGTACTTTTGCTGGAAAACAGCACTACTCCGCCTTTGTCTACAATGATTAAGCCTTCCTTTATATTCTCTGCTATTTGATTAATGGTACGAGTTCTGCTTTCTAGTGTCAAAAGCTGAGACTTTATTTCTGTACGCTGGGTTTCTATTTTTTTAATAAAAGGGGTAAGCTCCTCGTAAAATAGCTCCTTACCAAATTCAGATGAAAGCTCTGATATATTATCCGGGTTAATACTGTTTATAGGCTCCACCAATTTTTTGGTAAGCTGCCCAGCGAGAAGCATTGAGACTCCTAAGGCTGCCACAATACAAATGGCAGCCATAGGTATTAGCTGATAAAGCCAAGAATAAATAGTATCTATAGTAATAGAAAGTCTTAAAATTTTTCCGTCACTCATATTTATTGCATAATAATAGGTAGCTTTTCCAAGGGTTTCGGAAAAACGCTGGCTCTCCCCTACTCCATGCTCCTTCGCTTCAATAACCTCCGGGCGGTTGGAGTGGTTTTCAAGCCCCTCTCGGTAATTGTCAAAAAGCACCTCGCCTTCCTGGCTAATTACTGTCACCCTAAGGCTTTTCAGCCCTTCCTTCACCTGCCCAGATAAGCGACACTGAAAAAGCACACCCAATAAACCAAACAGTAATACCATTGTCATCAAAATAATTGCGAACATACTTAAAAATAGCTTTTTTTTCATAAGAAGGCTCACTCTCCCAGTTTATAGCCCACACCACGCACAGTTTTAATATATTCCCCACAGCTACCAAGCTTCTGGCGAAGTGTTTTGATATGCATATCAATGGTACGGCTTTCTCCTTCAAAATCATAGCCCCACACCACATCTATGATTTTATCCCTTGACAGCACAATTTTTGTATTTTTTATAAAGTAGGTTA